>JBDNDI010000072.1:0-9679 GCA_046719195.1 Spirochaetales bacterium
TGGAAGATAAGGTAGGAGCCACCCAATCCGGTGTGGCAGTTGACGGTTGACCTTCTAAATATAGGGACGTCAATAAGAAAAAGAGGTAAAAACTTAAGGAAAGCATATAGAGCATTGTATTCTTTTTTACCTTTGTGGTACAGTAAAGTATGAAAGCAATTATTCCCGGATCCTTCGATCCTCCTACGAATGGACATATGAATCTGATTGTCCGCTCTGCTCAGATTTGGGATGAGATAGATGTAGTTATTGCAGAAAACCCGGCAAAAAAGTACACCTTTTCGGCCGAAGAGCGAAAGAACATGATGATAGAGCTGCTTCGGAACTACCCCAATATTACCGTAACTATTTGGGACAGGCTCATTGTTGAGTATGCAGAAAAGACGGGTGCAAAAATATTGGTACGAGGAGTGCGGGCTTTGGCTGATTTTACCTATGAGTTTGAACTTTCTATGGTAAACAAGGGATTAAATCCCAACATTGAAACTATTTTTTTACCTACGGATCCTAAATATTTTGTCCTTCGGTCTAGTGCTATTAAAGAAATTGCTTCTCTGGGAGGAGATATTAGCACTATGGTTCCCCCTTTGGTGGCCCAGGCTTTATACCATAAGGTAAAAGGTTCTTGACAATCCCCCCATCATTGATTATTTTGTTCACCATTATTCGGTAGAGATAAGAGGTTGATACATGGCAGTACCCAAATACAAACCTTCAAAAGCAAGAACGCGGCGCAGACACTCCATCAACCGGAAGTTGGAATCACCGGTTCTCTCTGTATGCTCCAACTGCGGAAACAAAGTGTTACCCCATCGGGTATGTGGAAAATGTGGTTTCTATAACGGCAAACAGGTTTTAGAACCTGAAGATATGGCCTAAGTATAGGTAGGAGGTAAGAATGGACGAAATTTTTGAAAAGATGAAAAAGATTATCGCCGATAAACTTGAGATCGATGAAAGCAAGATCACCCTAGATTCTTCCTTTCGTCAAGATTTGGGTGCCGATAGTCTAGATACCTATGAACTTGTGTACGCCATCGAAGAGGAAATGGGTATCAGTATTCCCGACGAAAAGGCAAATGAATTCGAAACTGTCCGGGATGCCTTAGAGTACATTAAATCTCAGAAAAAATAATTGTAACGTGTGCTGTTTCGTAAGAATACCGATACCTTTAAGGCACCCCCTGTAAGTTCCGAACGCAAGAAAGAGTTAACCCTTTTTCAAAAAGGGGCAAATGTAAGGTTCAGGAGTCTAGAACTTCTGAACCTTGCTTTTTGTCACCGTTCCTATGCAAACGAACAAGCAGGGGAAGTGGCAAATAATGAGAGGTTAGAATTTTTAGGGGACGCTGTTCTTGGTTTAGTGGTAAGCGAATATCTTGTTGAGCACCTTCCGGATCAACAGGAAGGAATACTTGCCAAGATTAAATCATTTGTGGTCAGCGAAGATAGCCTTTCTAGCCTTGCCAAGCGCTTAAAAATCGACAATTTTATCTTAATCGGTCGCGGGGAAGAGTACTCAGGAGGAAGAGCAAAAAAAGCTTTGCTTGCCGATGCTTTAGAAGCGGTTATTGGGGCTTATTTTCTTGATTCGGGGTTTCCCTCCTGTAAGAAGTTTGTTTTGTCCTTTATGGTACCGGAAATTCAAAAGGTACTAGAAAACCGGCATCGAAAAGACTATAAAACCCTCCTTCAAGAGTTTGTGCAAAAAAAATACAAAACTTACCCGAAATACATTCTTGTGAAAAAAACTGGGCCGGATCATGATCGTACCTTCTGGATCGAGGTACGGGTGCTAGATAAAACCTATGGGCCGGGGCAGGGCAAAAACAAAAAGGAGGCGGAACAGGATGCGGCAAGTATCGCCTATACCCAGTTAGTGCCTCCCGAAGAACAGGAACGATTAACCTAAGAAATATGCTTAGGTACAGATAAGCGGCTTTGATAAAAATTCTTTGCTAAGGTTAATAATCTTTCCCGTGTATTGAGGGAAGGATCTTCCAAAACGGCTTCTAACAAAAAATTCAATACTTGTCCCATATTGGGTCCTCTTGGAATGCCGACTTCCTCAGCTAGATCGTTACCGTTTACCGCTAGATCTTTTAAATTTAAGGGAGCGGGCTGGGCAAGTACCCGAGCAATCCGCTTACGGAGCTGACTAAGAGCCTGGGGATTCCCGCTGTTGCCGGCCGTAGCTCTTGCATCCGCTTCCCGGAGAGTGAAAAGATCCTCTAAGTTTTCCCTCCCTACCCGCCGGACAAACCGCCGAACCGCAGCATCCGACCAATTCTCTTCGTAATGAAACATGTGGTGAAGCACCAGATGAACAACCTTCTTTTCAAAAGCCGTGGGGAACCGCAATCTACGGAGAAGAGCCTGGGCTACCTTTGCTCCTTCCTGTTCATGAGTGTGAAAATGCACTTCCCCCTTTGCCGTTAAGGTTTTTACCAACGGTTTTCCGATATCATGTAAGAGGGCGGCCCAGCGGACAGCAAGATGGGTGGGAGGGACAAAATCACAACAAAGAATAGAATGATGGAACACATCGAAAGCATGAAACCCCTTTTGCTCCACTCCCCGACAAGCTTCTAGTTCCGGAAATATAATAGACAGTATCCCTGTATCGGCAAGGATTAGGAACCCTTTAGAGGGTTTGGGACTTGCCATAATCTTATCCATCTCTTCCCGAATGCGTTCTGCAGAAACTGAACTGAGTAGGGAGGAAAGGTCCTGCATGGCTTTAAGGGTTTCTTGTTCAATGGTGAACAGGAGTTGGCTACTAAACCGAACTGCCCGAAGTATCCGTAACGCATCTTCTTTAAACCGCAGGTAGGGATCTCCCAGAGCCCGTACAATTCCCGCATTACAATCCTCTTGTCCTCTAAACGGATCTATTAAAATCTTTTGATCCGGCTCAATAGCCATTGCATTAATAGTGAAGTCCCTTCGATTAAGATCCTCCAACAGGATATCGGTATAGGCTACGTAATCCGGATGCCGGGCGTCAGAATAGGGACCTTCTATCCGAAAGGTAGTAGTTTCGAACTTCATCCCTTTATACAGAATGGTAACAGTACCATGCTTGATACCTGTAGGAATAACTGCCCGGAAAAGGGCAGAAAGCTCTTCGGGAGTTGCGTCTGTGGCTAGATCCCAATCTTTTGGATCCTGCTTTAGAACAATACTTCGCACTGCCCCTCCCACAAGATAACATTGGTACCCGGCAGAAACAATCCGTGAGTGTACTTCTACTAGCGGTTTTGGAAAGGAATAGCTTATTTTTTGCGAACGCATTCAGGTCATCATAATAAAAAAAAAGACGCCCGCAAAGGGCGTCTTTGAGAATTGAACTTTTTTTTGCTTATCGCAGCAACTGGAGTACGTCCTGTGCCTTTTGATTGGCCTGGGCAAGCATAGCTGTAGAACTTTGCACAAGGATCTGGTTGGTAACATAGCGAACCATTTCCTCAGCCATATCGGTATCCCGAATTCGGGATTCGGAGGCCTGAAGATTCTCTGCTCCAATGGCTAACCCACGGCGTGCATGCTCTAACCGGTTCTGATAGGCTCCTAGATCAGCCCGCTGTTTGTTTACAGTTCGAAGAGCCTTGTCTAACACTCCAATGGCTATGTTCGCCTTGTCCGGAGTAGATAGAGAGATGAAGGTAGCAGCATGAGGCAACCCGTTGGTACCTTGGATTCCAAGGCCTTGAGCCGTCATGGTACCAATGTAAACTCGTTCCCTCTGGTCCATGTTGGCTCCAATATGGAACCACATACTTGCCGTTACCGTATTTTCTCCGGTATCTCGGGCAAACCTACCCGTAAGTAGGTTCAAGCCGTTGAACTGGGCGTGAGAAGCAATACGGTTAATTTCGTCTACCAACTGGGACACCTCTACCTGAATCTGCATTCGGTCTTCGGCAGTGTAGATGCCGTTGGAAGCTTGTACTGCCAATTCCCGCATCCGTTGTAACAGATCCTGGGTTTCTTGTAGGTACCCCTCGGCAGTTTGAATAAAAGAAATCCCATCCGCAGCGTTCCGTTCTGCCCGTAAAAGCCCCCGAATCTGGGATCTCATTTTTTCGGAGACAGCCAACCCAGAAGCATCGTCAGAAGCCCGGTTTATCCGTTGCCCTGAGGAGAGTTTCTCCATATTCTTGTCGATGTTGATGTGGTTGAACTTGTTCTCCCGTTGTGCGAACATCGCACTAATGTTGTGGTTGATGATCATACCATCCTCCCTGATGAATGTGCGGACATCCTTGTCCGTTCTGGCGCAAAGCGCCTTACTATTCCTATCGGAAAAATTAAACTGTACTTGAGAAACCTCTTTACTTACCTAGTTTTTTTGATCGATAGTTATAGTATGCTTGGTGTAGTATTTACCGGTGGGTTAGGGCCATCTCTCCAAGAAGTTAGGGAATATATCCATCGGGCAACTTGGATTGTGGCTGCTGATTCCGGCTTGCTTTTGGCAGAACGGATGGGGGTGAAACCCCAGGTAATTATCGGCGATATGGATTCACTTCCCTCTTCTTATCTTTCCGATCGGTATAAAGATGTGGAAGTTCTACAATATCCGGAAGAAAAGGATGATACAGACACAGAACTTGCTTTAAAACTTATTCGATCTAGGGGATGCGATGAGAGCGTAATTATAGGCGGAGGGGGAGGCCGCTTAGATCATTTACTTGGGCTGGTAAGTTTGTTCTATCGGACCAACCCCCCTAACCGTTGGTTTACTCACCAAGAAGAGGTGGTACTTATATCTGAGTTTCAGGAAATCCTGGGAAGGGTGGGTCAAATAGTTTCCTTTATGCCTGTAGGTTTAGAGGTATGCCGGATGAAAACTACGGGTTTACGCTGGCCCCTAGATTCCCTAGTCTGGAAACCAGGAGATATTGGAATTCATAACATCCTTGTGCTTGACAGAGCTACGGTTACAATGATCCAGGGAAAACTTCTAATGATCCTACCAAAGGGAGAAATAAAGTGAAGTCCTTGAGCTCTATCTCGCTACAAGAGCAAAAAAATCTCTTAGAACGGATCCAAACATCCTTGTCTTTATATGAATCCCTAGAATCTAGAATTGTGCAAGTTCCCTCTGAACCACAGAGCCGGATTCAACTGTTGCAAAAAGAATGGTCCAAAGCTCCAGTTGGGCACAAGTTGAATCATTGGGCAAAAAATCTGGTTTCCATAAAAACCGAAGCCGAGTTCCTTTTAGAGGCGAAATTGTCCGAAATACGATCTGCTCTTCGTTCGTACCCCAAACAGTACACAGACTTTTCTCGCCGGGTATTTTTACCCGACCTTGCTCAAGAAATCTACTCGGTCTATAAACTTTTACAACCTATCCGTAGACCTTTAGAACGGTTGGTAAAAGATTTGGAGGTTTTGCAAAAACTCTTTCGCCAATTTATAGAACGTAACTTACAAAAATCCAAAGCCTCTTTAGTAGATTTCTTATCCGTAGAAGAGATGAAGCAGATCTTTTTCCAGACCGAAGATAAGCAACAGCTAATGCAGGAAATTCAAAATCGACTGCAGGCTTACTTTGAAAGTCATCCTGTAGAGGAGTTCTCTCCCCTGCAAAGTGCACTAATGCCTTTTTATGGAATATGGAACCTAAGCACTTTTGCATTTGATGAAGTATTTCGAGTGTTTCAAGGAAACGATTCCTCGGAAGAACAGGCTCCACAATTTAAAGAAGCGCCAATTTATCCTACGCTAGAGCACATAGAGCAGTTTTTTTGCGCTTTGTACCCTTTGCGAACCTATTCTTCCCCTCTTTCTTTTCCTAAAGAAATCCTTCAGTACCTGGTTGCATTCTCGGAAGAAGGAGAAACTCTTCCCCATATTCAGGATATAGACCCCGGCAAAGTAGAAGTCTATTATAAGCATCTAGCAAGTCTAGTTGCGCAAGCTCAGAAGGTATTCAAAGAGGTTCCTTTTGTAGAATTAATCCGATACTACCGCGCGGATCCTTACTTTCGAATTATCATTTATCAACCTAAAATTCAGTTGCGGGATTTCTACATTGCTTCCCTTACTTTAAAAGTATTCAGCGATTTTGATGCCTTTTTTTCAAAAATCCGCTTCGATATTTTAGAAGATTTAATTCGGGAGCTGTTTGGGAATACTCCTTTACAAGAGTTTCAATACTACATGAACACCCGTTTGAACCTGATACCCAAGCAGGGTTATCCGGGTTTTACCCATTACCGCTCCCTTGTGGTTTTGAATAATTTTATTTTAAGAGTCTATAAAGGTAATATTCAAGATACCTTACATATGCTGAACCGTTCCATTTCTAATCGAGTTCGGGAGAGTATCAGTGGAATGTTGATTCATGCTTCCGGAATAGAAGAAGTGGAAAATCGACTAGCAAAGTTTGATGCATCCTTCGCTCCCGATGCAGAGGCTGGGAAAGTTATCAGTATTGTGAAATTAGTCTTAGATAAAGATCCTAAGCAACAGAAGCTGTACCGAACCACTATTGCAGAAAAGGATAAAGAAGGAAAAGCAATTTTAGAGAAAGCTCTGACCCATTTAGAAGCTTTACTATTAGGATTACAAACCGTGTATAAAGATCGGGTTTTTTTAAAAGAAACTTCCAAACGATATCCCACTATCGAGAGCAAAATCTCCTTTAGTATTAAAGGCTTATTGTATGGAACCAAGGCCCTTCGATACCTGGCAGCAATGGAAAAAGGAGCTCTTTAATAAGTAACAGGTTCTAGAACTGCCGGGTTCTCTTTTAAGTACGCCCGGATTCTTTCTACGGTGCGTAAAGGGCTTTCAACTAGTACTCTTTTTCCGGCAATAAGTTCCGCAATACCAAGTTCCCTCGGATACCGGGGTATAATGTGTAAATGGAGGTGCGGAATCGAGGCTCCTGCATGTGCACCCATATTGTATCCAATATTGTACGCGGAAGGGTGGTACAGGACATCGAGTATATTGAGGAAACAATTGGTTAGGGTAAGATACCGTTCTCCTTCCTTTTTGGTAAGGCTGCGTAAATCTTCCACGTGTCGTTTAGGAAAGATCATTAAATGTCCCGGGTTATAGGGGTATAGATTTACTACACCAATGAAAAAGGGATCCTGATAAATCTGTAAATCTACCTTTTGTGGGCTTCCGGAAGCAATACTGCAAAGGATGCAGGAATCGTCTTTTAATCCCATGACATAGGCCATTTTTTCAAAGTTGAAGAAGTACTCCATCCTATTTATTCCCGTAGTTCACGGAGGTGCTTTAAATCCTGGGGACTGATTTTTTCTAATTTTTCTAAGGCCAAAAACTCTAGGAGATTAGGATATATTTTAAGCAATTCCCCATACCGTTTTAATCTTTCGATTTTTTGCTCTTCTAGGAGAGTTTCAATGGTATTTTTCCGAGTTTGTTCTAGAAACGCTTCTCGCCGGACTTCTTCTTTGGCAAAGTACAATTTTTTACCTTTCTGATACAGTTCTAAATCCGGGAACTGATATTCGCTTAGCATTAGGGATTGCAATTGGAAATAAGGAAACGCTTTTTCCCATTCTTCGCTTAGAAATTGTTTTAACACATCTGTGGGGGAAGATGGATCGGAGGCAAGAATTTTTTCAAGACCTTGTTGTAAAATCCGGTCTAGGATAAAAGCAGTGATATGCTGTTTTTTCGATTCTATCCATTGTTCCCAGTTGTCAGGGGTTAGCTTTTCGGAACGAACGAGTTGCACGAAGGTGTCCTTTTTCGGTACAAACTGGAGGTGTACTTCTAAGGAGAAGGCAAAGGAGGGGGATCCTTCCAGCACTTCCGCATAGACGGATGCCGAGGGAAGTGTTCCTTTTGAAATTGCTTTTACCGAGTAAGACTGAATAGGGTACAAATAAAGAGAAAAATTTCCGGGTATAAGCCGTTGCCATCGCCAATAAAAATGTCCGGGTTCGTATATAGACTCTTCCCATCCGCTGGATTTAGAGAAACTTACCGCCCAGGTATGGCTAGGAAGGGAAAGGGATATCCAACCAAAGAAAAAGATGACACCCGCAAGAATAATAAGAGAAAGGATAATCCAAACAATTCGTTTCATTCTATACATACTAGGGGATAATCTCTCTTTTTTGCAAGCCCAAAAAGGTGTATAGTAATATCGTATGAATCGGATGCTATGGCAAGTAAATCGATTTTTTTCAATGGCAGGCATCTTACTCTCTCTACTTACCTGTTACTTGTACCTCTTAGGTTCTTTTCAGAGATTTATTCCTAGCACCCAATACTTACTGCTTATATTGTTATATGTCCTTGCTACAATGAGTTTTTGGAGCGGGGTGAATCTTTTGTTACGCCTTATTACCCACCGTCTATTCAACATACGTACTCCCCGAATCGATCTGCTATTAGGAAGCGCTTCCCTCGTAGGAGGAGCCTTTTTCCTCTTTTTCTCCCAGGTAATCCTATCTTTCTTACAAGCTTCAGGGTAAGTTCCCGGGTAGATTGTGCCGACTAATAAGCATGCTCGGAAATACTAGGCATATTCCCTTAAAAACAGCTTTGGAAATATACCGTATCCGAAAAACCTCCCGGATTATCGAAAATCTGTTCAGGGAACTAAAACCTAACATTAAACCCGGCATTACAACAAAAGAGATAAATACGTTTTGTGAAAATTTTTTTCACCTCCATGGGGTTACTTCAGCCCAGAAAGGGTATCGAGGATTTCCTGCTTCCGTATGCGTATCTCCCAACCATATAGCAACTCATGGAGTGCCTAATACCTCTCCTTTGCAGGAGGGAGATATTTTTACGTTAGATGTTACTCTTCAGGCAGAGGGATGGCATAGCGACGCTGCCTGGACCTTCTCTGTAGGGAAACCTTCTCCTTCGGCTTTGTACCTGATTCAATGTGCGTGGAAAACCACCCTTGCTGGTGTACGGGCTGCCAAAGCAGGAAACCGTTTAGGCGATGTAGGTGCAGCTATTCAACGAGCAGCCTCCCGACAGGGTTGTGCTATATTAGAAGATTTTGCCGGACACGGAATTGGTCAAAATTTTCACGAGGAGCCTATTGTAGCCAATACAGGAACCAAGGGAGTTGGCCAACCCCTAGTACCCGGAATGGTTTTCACCATAGAACCTATCGTTTGTATGGGAGAGGGAACCGTAAAAACTCTGGAAGATGGATGGACAGTAGTTACTAAGGATGGAAGTCTTACAGCTCAGTTTGAACATACCGTGGCCATTTTTAGCGACCACACGGAAGTGTTAACCTGGTCTGAAGGGTCTTTAGAAAAGTATCCCAACCTACCACCCTTTTATTGAATTGACAAACTAGAAGGTTTCTGGTATTTACATTTATGGGTTTACGCGAAAGTAAGCCCAAAACTCAATGCTGCCTTGAGGCATTGTAAGGTATCAATAAAAAGAAAGAATGCCATCTTAGCTCAGTTGGCCAGAGCACGTGACTTGTAATCTCGGGGTCGTCGGTTCGAATCCGACAGATGGCTTTAGGAAGCTTGCACGACTTGACGGAAAAGTAAAATCTGTGTAGGTTTCCCTAATAAGGGGAGATTCCCGAGTGGTCAAAGGGGGCAGACTGTAAATCTGTTGGCTCAGCCTTCGTAGGTTCAAATCCTACTCTCCCCAAAAAGGGGTTATCCGCTTCGGATAACCCTATTTTTTTTTCTTC
>JBDNDI010000073.1:0-9661 GCA_046719195.1 Spirochaetales bacterium
GAGCCCCGCCTCGTCGATGTCGCAGGCGAAGACGCGCGCCCCGAGCTCGGCGAAGGCGCGGACGATGGCACGGCCGACTGATCCTGTACCTGCGACCAAGATTATTCCTTCAAGCTTTTTTAATCCCCCTACCAAGGCTGCCTCTGCATCAGGAACAAACAAGAGGGGACAGGCAAAACCCATTTCCTTTTGCACCTGTTTTTCAAGTTCCCTAGCAGCGGTTGATATACCGGCCCCTGCCACAGCAAAACAACCCGCGGTAATATCGTGTATTTGGATACTTTCCCCTATCCGAGTACTTGCCGTTTGCAATCCTAGGTGAAAAAGTTCTCGGATTCTTTCTAGGGCCTTTGCATACCCCACTGCCTGGGGGTTTATCCCCTCGCCTTCCACCCGAGCTAATTCGGTATTGTTCAAATCTGCAATCCGGAGGCGGCTTCCTGTACCACCTCCGTCTAATCCAAATAGAATCTCTTTCATGCTTCCTCTTTTTTGGGGTTCTAAAACTACCTGAAGGTTTAGCGAATGTCTATATGTATGGCTTCCATGGTACGTTCAATTCTAGCCCGGGCAGCATCCATATCTTCTACAATCAGAAGGGAATACAGCATATCCACTAAAGCGAGTTGCGTAATCCGGGACAGAATAGCTCCACTTCGGTATATCCCTTCTGTAACAGGAACCACAAGATCTACATTCGCCATCTTTCGTAAAGTATTCGTATCATTACGGGTTAGGGTAATAATGCTTGCTCCTTGCCTTTTGGCATTTTCAGCTACCGCGATCATAGAGGGGGTTTCACCGGAATAGGAAATAATAAACACCACATCTTTCGGTTGGACTGTACAGGAGGTAGTTACCTGCATATCCGTATCTGCGGAAAAAACGCAGAGAAGTCCGATACGGATGAGTTTCTGGTACACATCCATGGCAACCAAACCGGAAGCTCCGATACCAAATACATACACTGCCCGGGCTTTCTCTATAAGGGAAACAGCCTGTGTCAATTTGGGCAAATCAATTAGGGCTTCTAAATGAGAGAGGGTTTGTTGAAAATTCCGAATAATTCCTTTCACTATCTCTTTGGGGTCCGATTCTTTTGTTAATTCCACATCCGGAAGAAAAGGTACTTCGGTGGTCCGAAATACATCATGAGACAGGCGCAGTTTGAACTCTGAATAACTCGCAACTCCAATCTTCTTACAAAACCGCACAATAGCCGCCTGACTTGTCCCGACCTTTTCGGCTAGCTGAGCAACCGTCAAGAGCAAAATGCTCTTTGCCTCTTCTAAAATTACCGACGCAATTTTTCTTTCTGTGTTAGAAAAATAAGGTTGCTTTTCTCGGATAGTAAAAAGTACGCTTTCCATACGATTACTCGTTTTCTTTACCCTTTTCTTGCCCTCGCCCCAAGGTTATCGCTTTCCTAACGTTTCCCTCTGCCTGCCGTAATAACGCCTCAGCCTGTTCTTTCGCAACACCCAGCTGCACCATTACGATGGCTATTTTAGGCTTTTTCCCAGAAGCCCAAAAAGCCTCTTTGGCAATCTCCCGACTACAACCTGTAACCCGTTGAATAAGCCGGTAGGAACGTTCCACCAATTTCCGGTTTACGGGAGTAAGATCTATCATAAGATTTTTATACACCTTCCCCAGAAGGATCATGCTTGCGGTAGTGAGCATATTCAGAACCATCTTCTGGGCAGTACCCGCTTTTAACCGGGTAGAACCCGCTATTATTTCCGGACCAACTTCTATAAATATTTTGTGTTTTGCCACTTCAAAAGTTTTTGAGTTTCTGTTACAGCTAATAGCCCCTGTAACAGCACCTAGAGTTTTGGCAAAGGTAAGGGCAGCAAGAACATAGGGAGCCTGTCCCGAAGCCGTAATACCTACAAGCACATCGGCCGGGCAGAAGTGAATCCGCTGAAGATCCTTTATACCTTCCTCCTCTCGGTCTTCTGCATTTTCTATGGATCGGGTTAAGGCTTCCTGCCCCCCAGCTATGAGCCCTTGTACCATTTCCGGCGGAGTGCCAAAGGTAGGAGGGCATTCCGAAGCATCCAGCACCCCAAGTCGACCTGAGGTGCCTGCACCTATATAAATAAGCCTGCCTCCCTGTTTAAACTGTGCCACAATATCTTCAATTAAGGCAGCAATCTGAGGTAAAGCTTTCTTTACTGCCAAAGGAACCTTCTGGTCCTCCTGATTCATGATTTCTATTATTCCAAGAGCATCCATCGAATCGATATTTTCTGAGGCTTGATTGGGCTGCTCGGTAGTGTATGTATCTAACACATCTTCTGTGGGTCTCACTTGTCTGCCTCCCAATCTTCAATGGTTTGTAGGAGTATCATTAAGGCTCTTGGAATATGGAAAAAGCCTTTCCACTTTCCCCCTTTAAGGGTACTAGCCGGTTGACCTGTGGGGTACAGGTATCCAAACCATTCCCCATACTTAGGGTCAGGGAAATGAGAAAATGTGTAAGTATGGGTCCGCAGAAACCAGTCTTTAAATACAGGGTTTCCTGTATAACGCCAGGCTAATAAAAAAGCACAAAGAGCTTCTACATGCACCCACCAGAGCTTCATGCTTGCCTCTAACTTTTCCGGAGGAAAGCCTTTCCAATCCTGGTAATAAAAAAATCCCCCGTTTTCCTCATCCCAACCTCTTTCGGCACTCCAGAGCATGCCTTCGGCAGCGTTCTTAACCAAGTCTTCTCTTCCCTTTTGCACCCCGTACCATAAAAGAAGCCATAAGGTTTCTAACGCATGTCCCGGGTTCAACAGCCTGCCCTCCATGCAATCCGGGTGAGAACCATCCGGGGCTACCCGCTCGAAAACCGTCCGATTCCGGAAATCCATATGGAGGGTTCTAATTTGATGGGCAGCTTTTTCTGCTAATAGCTCTAATTCCGCCTCAGAAATAACACTTTTCAGTACCTGGTACAGCCACAGATCCATCATAGGAAGGTTCATTCCTAAGAGGCTTCTATACGTGGGAATCTGTTTCGTCCACCTACCTTTGGGATTACTTTTTCGCTTCTGTAGATAGGGAAATAGCTCCTGAACTTCGTCATAAGCCCATTTCTCGCCGGTTACTTTATAGTAATTGCAGAATGCGGCTAGTACAAAGTAGTCGGAAAAAATATTGTAAGGAACAACCAACGGATGTCCTTCCCTGTCTAAGGCAAAGTAGTATCCCCCTTCAGGGGATTTTCCATATTTTCGCAGAAACTCTGCCCCTAACCGGCCTAGGGCTATCCATTGTTCTTTCTTCTCCGGGAAGCGATTTCCAAATAATCGGGCAAGTTCAGAAAACGTCCACACTGCCCGGGCTTGCATCCAGGTAAATTTATCCGTATCGAATACCCTTCCTTCTCTGTCTAAGCAGGAGAAATACCCTCCCTGCTGATAATCCGGCGAATATTGCTCCCAAAAAGGAACGATGTGGGTAAACAGTTCCTCCTTGTACGTTTGTAAGTGCTTTCTTAATTCCTCTGTTACCATGGATGCCTGCCTTTTCCTCTAGACCCTGGTTATTTTACCGCTCCTGCGGTCATGCCCCGTATAAAATAATTTGACATAAAAAGGTATAAAACTAGCATGGGAAGAATAGCTATGGAAAGTCCGCTAAAGAGCAAGCTCCAGTTAGTGCTGTATTGCCCAAAGAAGGAGGACAATCCCACCGGTAGCGTTTTTAACCTATCGCTCTGGATGAAAACTAAAGGAAAAAAGAAATCGTTCCAAATGGGCACGGAATTATAAATGGTAACTAGCGCAAGGGCGGGTGCGGAGACCGGCATTAAGATTCTTGCATAGATAGTAAAGTCATTGCACCCATCTATTTTGGCAGCATATTCTAGTTCTTTAGGAACACTCTTCATATAACCGGAGAGGATAAAGACTGTAGAAGGGAGTCCCATAGCAATAAAGATCAGTATGATGCTAGCCTGCTGGTCCATCAACCCTAAATTTTTAATAAGGAGGAACAGGGGAATAATGGCAGCCTTTAAGGGCAGCATAATTCCACTGAGAAAAAGCATGTACAAAAAAAGAGATAATTTGAAGGAGTAGCGGGACAACCCAAAAGAAGCCATGGAGCCAAAAAGTATCACAAACACCATGGAACAGGCAGTGACAAAGAGACTATTTCCAAAGTAACGGTAAAATCCCCTCTCTACCCATACGGTCCAATAATTTTTCCATTGGGGCACAGCAGGAAACCCAAAAGGATCCTGAAATATTTCGCGGGTAGTTTTTAACGAAGAGAGAACCATGTTGGCTAGGGGATAAAAGATAAGTAGCACATACAAAAGCATGAGGAGGTGAAAGATTCCCAATACTATATTCCTGGCAAATTGACTTGGAGTGTAACGTAAGTCGAGATTCATAACTCCACCTCTTTAGATCTGCTGAACGCAATAAAGACTGCAGAGGAGAGAAAGGTTAGAAGGTAAATAATTACTCCAATCGCACTTCCAATTCCAATTTCCGGATTCCCGGAATCTACAGATCCAAAGGCAGTCCTATAAAATAAGGTACCAATGGTGTCGGTGGAATAGTTTGGAGAACCATCTAAACCTGTCATAGTATAGATCTGTTCAAACACATTCAGGCTGCCGATAAGGGTAAGCACAGTAATGACAGTAAGGGATGGAACAATTAAAGGGAGAACAATTTGCCGAAATACCTGTAATTCTTTTGCGCCATCTAAATAAGCAGCTTCCATGCAATCTATCGGTATGGCATCTATTGCGGCTAAAAACACCAAGGTAGGAAATCCCACCCATCTCCAGATATTTACAGCGATAATGGAGAAGGTGGCTATCGCTTCCTCGCCTAACCATGCCCGGGTATACGTTTCTAGACCCAGACGCGTTAAAAAAATATTTAAGAGGCCATTGGGTTTCAGGTACATTCCCCAAAGAAAACCCACTGCCACTATAGAGAAAAGTACAGGGATAAAGAAAGTGCGCCGGAAAAACCCATACCCCGGAACCCTACGACTAAGAAGGTATCCAAAGGCAAGCCCTAGAGTGTTTTGTATCAGCATGGTTACCCCGAACCATTTTGCATTATTTTGCAAGGCATTAAAAAACCGTTCTTTGTAGGGGGTTGTAAAAAAGATTCTCCGAAAGTTCTCCAGTCCTACCCAGGTTCCCCGAATAAGCTGATTCCAGCTAAACAAGCTATTAAATAAAGAAAGGAACAAGGGTAAAAGAATAAATACACTCACGATCAGTAAACCGGGAGAGATAAAAAAGGTAATCCAAAAATGGGTTTGTATTGCCTTTTTCAACTTTTCTATCCCCTTACTAAATAGAGAGCAGGGATATTACCTGCTCTCTTTCTAATTTCTTTATTTCTGAAAGGGTTTATAGTATGTAGCGATCCCGTCCTGTATCTGTTTACATACATCCGCAGCCGTGAGTTTACCCGCAAACATACCTTGCAGAGCCGCCTGGGCTAAGGAAGACCCGGTAGGTTGCTGGTAACGGAAACCTACAAGGAAGATATAAGGAGTGCTATATTTTTGTACCTCTAATACTTTTGCTATGAAAGGATTCGCTGTTGGATCGATTCCCGGCACGGCAGATACTTGCTTAAGCTCTTTAATAAACGCTTCTCCCGTAGTCTTACTTGCAAAGAAGCGGAGCAGTTTCGCTGCTTCATTTTTCTTTGTAGACGCTGCGTTCATACTAAAGTTTCCATCAGCATAGGTAGAAACATAGTTCGGCTCCCCTTCCTTTGCAGCAGGTCCGGGGAAAAAGTCGTACTGAAGATCAGGATTTTGTGCAGAAAAATACCCTGCTTCAAAAGATCCACCGATAAAATGACCTGCCATTTCATTGATAAAGGAGGTTTGCATATCCGTATAGCTTACCCCCGGGTATTTGTCCGGGAGGTAAGGGATAAGATCTCTAAGTCGATCTATAGCCTGTACAAACTTAGGGTCTAAGAAGTTAGTTTCCCCTTTAACAACTTTGTCAAAAAACTCATTTGCTCCGTAAAAATTCGGAGCTAAGGCTCCCATCAAAACCTCTAAGGTCCATCCATCTTTAGCACCATTCGCTAGAGGCTGGATGCCTGCCTTTTTCATTGCTTCTAAATTTCCTAAAAATTGAGCCCAGGTTTTCGGTACCGAAAGCCCCAATTTCTGGTACATCTTTTTGTTGTAATACACAAAAAGGGTCTGACTCGCAAAAGGCACCCCGTATATTTTTCCGTCTTTAATAGAAGTTGCTCCTCTTCTAGCAGCCGGGGAGAAGTCTTTTAGTTCCGGTACCCAGTTTTCCAGAGGTTCCATATATCCGGATTGAGCAAAGGTTTCTAAGCCTCCATAGGCTCTACTTTGAAACACATCAGGACCGGATTTACCGCTTAAAGCAGCAGAAAGAATCGTATTATACTCGGTATTCTTATGAGCCGTTTGTACTACCTGGATACCTGGATTCTGCTGCTGAAAGATTCCGATTAGTTTATTGTACACCGCCACATCTTCAGGACGCCAGGTCCAAAACTGCAACACTACCGGAGCTGCAGGAGCGGCACTTTCCTGTTTTTGTTCTTTTCCCCCTCCTGCAAAGAGGTTTACTACTCCTAGCACGAGTACTAGCCCTAAAATCCATCTTGTTTTTTGCATACGAACCTCCTATTCCCCTGGTTGGGGGACTATTGGAATAAAATTTCAATATATCAAGTTTATACAGCAATAAAACGGATTGTCAAGAAATAAAATTTCATTTAAAATAAAAACTATGACACAGCAAAATCTTTCTGTATTAGAGCGATTACCTACCCAGGTTTTCCCGAATATGAAAGAGGCTTGCCAGGTAGTGGCCAGGGAAATTGCCGAGTTAATTCAAACCCGAAATAAGGAAGGTCGTCCCTGCGTGTTAGGCCTTGCTACAGGCTCCACTCCTTTGGGAGTTTACGACCAGCTTGTACAGATGTACCGGCAAGAGGGGTTATCCTTTTCTAATGTACATACTTTTAATCTAGATGAATACTATCCCATGAAGCAATCTTCCCCTCAGAGTTTCTACACCTTTATGCAGGAGAATTTCTTTAGTAAGATAGACCTCCCTCCTTCGCAGATACATTTTCTAAACGGAGAAATTCCCCCGAGCGAAATTACTGCCCACTGCCATGCATATGAAGAAGAGATAGAGAAACTAGGCGGCCTAGACCTTCAAATCTTGGGCATAGGAAGAACCGGTCACATAGGATTTAACGAACCAGGCTCTTCTCAAAACAGCCGGACTCGATTAATCTATTTAGACAAAATAACCCGCTTAGATGCAGCTAGTGATTTTTTCGGAGAAGAGTATGTTCCCCGGACTGCTCTAACCATGGGTATCCAGACCATACTCTCGGCCCGCCGTATCCTTCTTTTAGCTTTTGGGGAACATAAAGCGGATATTATTGCAAAGGCCGTAGAAGAACCTCCAAGCCCCAACCTACCGGCTAGTTTTTTACAAAATCATCCGAACACCACGGTTACGCTAGATCCGGCGGCTGCTTCCCGCTTAACCCGTATGTATACTCCCTGGCTAGTGGGGGATATTACCTGGGAGTTCCCAATTATAAAAAAAGCTGTAATCTGGTTAGCCCGGAAGATACAAAAACCCATACTAAAGTTAACCGATGAAGACTATAATGAAAACGGTCTGCAAGGATTGCTCGCTACCCAGGGGCCTGCCTACAATGTGAATATTGAAGTTTTTCGTTCCCTTCAAGAAACCATAACAGGCTGGCCTGGAGGGAAACCTGCTCCTGCCCGAAGACCCGGCGACAGGCGAAGGGAAACGGATGACGTCTATCCCAAAAAAGTCATTATTTTCTCTCCCCATCCGGATGATGATGTAATTTCCATGGGGGGAACCCTCTTGCGATTAGTAGATCAAGGCCATGAAGTGCATACCGCCTATCAAACCTCAGGGAATATTGCGGTATTTGATGCAGATGCCCTTAGATTTGCCCAGTTCGCTGAAGAGTTCAGCCAATTGTTTGGTATAGATACGGAGGTTTCTTCCCACATACATCGGGAAATCGAGGACTTTTTACGTAAGAAAAAACCCGGAGAACCGGACACACCGGAAATTGCAAATATTAAGCGCCTGATACGGAAAAGTGAGGCTATAGCTGCCTGCAGGTATTGCGGTATTCCCTTAGAGAGGATTCATTTCCTTAATATGCCCTTCTATGAGAATCCAAAGGTAAACAAGCGTACTCTAACGGAAGCAGACATTCAGATTATTGTGGATTTCCTCCAATCCTTACAACCCCATCAAATCTATGCGGCTGGGGAACTATCGGATCCCCATGGAACCCACCGTCTTTGCTTAACGTCAATTTTGGAAGCCCTCCAAAAAATGAAAAAAGAACCCTGGGTCGCTTCCTGCGAAGTTTGGCTTTACCGGGGAGCCTGGCAGGAGTGGACTCCCGAAGAAATTGAAATGGCTGTCCCTCTATCTCCTCAGGAACTATTAAGAAAGCGATACGCTATATTTAAACATCAGTCCCAGAAAGACAAAGCCCTGTTTCCCGGCCAGGACCAGCGAGAGTTCTGGCAACGATCCGAGCACCGCAATCGGGAAACCGCTAAATTATACGATGCCCTAGGGCTTGCCGAATACGAAGCTATTGAAGGATTTGTCCGGGCAAAGTTGTAGAGGTCTATAGAAACTTGTGGCCTTTTTTTGCTCCTCCCTCTTGATTTATTAGGCGTCACTTAGATAACGCTCCTGCAAGTTTCTTAAAGTTGTTCATCTCAATAGGCTGTGGCGACAGCAAGTTCCCGATGCCGGAGCTTCAACAAGCGATGTTGTAGTAAATACCTTTCTTTTTTAGTACATTTTATGCGTATGCAGTTAGGCAAAGGATCTTATATATCCCGTATTACCCCTTTTACCCGCCTCTCCCGGGCAGCCGGTTTTACTCTAACCTTGGTGGTTTTGGCGTTTTCGACCTATCTTTTTATCACGAAATTTCTTGTACACCCGGATAGGGGTAGTTTTCAGGCTACTGCCTACGAATCAGAACCTCTATTGCAAGGACCTTCTACCCGGGAAACTTCCTTACCCTTTCCGTCGTATGTGCCCTTGAAAGGCCCCTGGGTGGTGGCCATTCAACCGGGACACTGGAAGGTGGAAGAATTACCCGAAGAGCTCAGTCGGCTTCGGAATAATACCGGAGCAGTGTATGGAGAGGTTCGAGAAGTAGATATTAATATACAAGTAGCTACCCTAGTGTTGGAGAAAGTACAATCCTTAGGTTGGAAAGGGCAGCTGATTCCTGCCACAGTCCCTGCAGGATTGCAAGCAGATGCGTTCATCTCTATTCATGCGGATTATGGGAACGGCAACAGTCGGGAAGGATGGAAGCTTTCCCCACCCTTCCGAGCCTCCTCAGCAAGTCGTCTTCTAGCCACTTCCTTTGAAGAGGCCTTTCAGGACCTTTCTACCGGTACCTTAAAGAGTCTATCCTCCTTAAACAGTCCTTCAAATAATCCTTTCTTTCCCGGATTTCCTCCTCCTAGTAACACCCCTCCTACGGTAAATATGCGGGGTTACTTTGGGTTTAATTTCCGGCGATACGAGAACAGCATGAGTCCCTACACACCGGCTGTGCTTATCGAATTGGGATACCTGGCTAAT
>JBDNDI010000074.1:0-9563 GCA_046719195.1 Spirochaetales bacterium
TCTTTCATCGAACAGTTTGGGAGCTTTTTCCGGACCAGTAACCTTACCCTGGTACTGCTGCAGTACTAGTTTCCGGCTAACCCGAGGCACTTCATCGGGTTCTAACAGTACAGAAAAGTGCTTACCAACAAGTTCGATAGGTTCAAAGCCAAACTCTCTCACCGCATCATTCACAAAGGTAAAGTATCCTTCTTCATCGAGGGAATACACTACATCGGGAAGGGCTTGCACAAGATCTAAATATTTCTGTTCCCGAATAAGCACCTCTAAGTTCTGTCTTTTTCTTAATTGATGCTCTTGAAAGACCTTTCGGATTAAAATAGGTAGGACCTCTAAATGTTTCCTATCTTTTTCTCGTATCAGAAAACTACAAGCACTGTCTTGAATAATCGCATTGATTCTTTCCCGATTTGCATAATCCGCTAGCAGTACAAAAGGAAAAGGCCAGAGGAACAACCAGTCAGCAAAAGCCCCGTTCTGAAACTCTAGGTCAGTAACAATTACATCCACCCCACTCTCTTTCAGCAGATTTTCTATTTCGTTTAAATTGGATGGAGAATGCACCACCATGCTTTCTCCCTGGTGAGCAAGGAGGGTCTGAAATTGGGTGCCTTCCTCGGGTATAGCACTAGCAAAGAGGACTACAAGGGGCTGCTTTTCCATAGAAAGTGAGGGAAGTGTACATAAAATAGAAAAAGTTGGCAAGGCTACTAAGGAATTCCTCTTGTTGCGCTTAACCCAACCTTCAGGTATACTCCCCCCATGCTTACTTTAGCTATTCTATATGGTGGCAAATCTGGAGAACATGAAGTATCCCTGCGTTCCGCTGCCTCCATTGTTACACACTTGTACGGAAGGTACCATCTACATTTAATAGGTATTTCTAAGACCGGAACTTTCTACCTTCAACCAGACTCCTATCCAGAACAAGTAGTAAAAAAGAACATATCTGTACTTCAGATTGAGGAGGATCTAGATCAACGAGTTCTCTGCGTCCCTAATCACGGTTTTGTATGTAGAGATGCTTCTCTTTCCGTAGATATTGTTTTTCCAGTCTTACATGGAACTTTTGGAGAAGATGGAACGATTCAAGGTTTATTAGAAACTTTGGACTTACCCTATGTAGGGGCCGGAGTATTGGCAAGTTCCGTTGGGATGGACAAGGAAGTAACGAAGCGTATCTGGCTACAGGCGGGTCTTCCGATAGTTCCCTTTCAAGTAGTTACAACATCGTCTTGGAAAGCACAAAAGGATAAAGTATACGAATATGCACAAGCCTTAGGGTATCCGGTATTTGTAAAACCTGCCTGCATCGGTTCTTCCGTAGGCATTTCCAAAGTGAAACGGCCAGAAGAACTTTTACCTGCTTGTGCCAAGGCCTTTTTGTACGATTCTAAGATACTGCTAGAAAAAGGTATTAGCGCCCGTGAAATTGAATGCTCAGTAGTAGGAAATGATAAACCCGTTGCTTTTACAGCGGGCGAAGTTGTACCTTCCCATGAGTTTTACGATTATGAAGCCAAATACCTAGATCCCCAGGGGGCAGAACTGCGTATTCCCGCGCCTATTTCACCCAAAAAAATGAACGAGGTAAAGGAGTTAGCCTTGCAGGCTTTTCAGACTTTAGGTGTTGAGGGATTTGCACGGATTGATTTCTTCCTAGAAAAAACGAACGAAGCTCTCTATCTGAACGAAATAAACACTATTCCCGGTTTTACTAGTATAAGCATGTTTCCCCGCATGTGTGCTTTTGATGGTTTAGAGTATCCGGCGCTGTTGGATCGCCTTATTCAGCTCGGGTTAGAGCGGTACAAACGACGTAAAGCTCTTTGCTACGATTATACTGCTCACCAATGATCATATGAGGAAATGCGGGAAAGCGGGAACCGATCGTGAGTAGTTGTGGTCTTAGAAGTCGGATACCCTAAGAGAAGAAGCAACACCACCCGCATAGAAAAAGGGACAGTAAGTATTTCCCGTACGGTTGTTTCATCGTACGTAGTAACAATACAGGTCCCCAATCCTTCATGTTGAGCTTGCAGCATCATGAACGAGGCGGCTATGCTAATATCGATCGGATAGGAAAGTTGACCATTGGGCATTCTATACTCTGTATTGGTGGAGCAACAGGCTAGAATAACCGGAGCCTTACCCACATGCTCCTGGCCGAAACAAGCCCGCTCAAAAAGTACCCGTTTATTGGGATCGGTTATTACCACGAAGCGCCAGGGCTGCCTGTTTTTGGCCGACGGAGCTAATCTACCTGCCTCCAGAATCCGAACTATTTTCTCTTTCTCCACCTCTTTGGGTAAAAAGTCCCTAACACTAGTGCGTTTAACGATTTCTGGTAGGATTTCCATCGGTTTTTCCCTCCGGTGTTTTTATTATCATACACGAGGATTTGTTTTCTTGGAAGCTTCTTGACCAAAATTCTGTAATCTTTCACTCTCTTATATGCTATGCTTTGGCTTTTAGCCTTTTTATTAACTCTTTCAATTCAGTTTCTCCCTGCAGAACCTCCTGTGGAGGAAAAGGCTTTTGAAAGATTTCTCTATCATCGGAAAAATTTACTTAAAATCGGGGTTAGAAAAGAGGGATCCCGAGAAGAAGCTGAAGCTTTCTCTTACTTAACTAAGGTTTTTAAAGATTTGCCCTTTCCTTTTCGGATGCAGGATTTTTCCAATATGCAGTCGGGTCATTCTTTTTCCCAAATTGCATACGTAACTATCCAGGGGCAATCGGATAATTTAGTATTACTATCTCTTCCCTTTTCAGAAGAGGATTCTCCTACTGGTGTAGATGGGATAGCTTTGGCTCTTACTTTGGTAGAAACCTACAGGGAGACTCCCCCCCCCTCTTCTTTGCAAGTTGTTTTTTTGGGGGGAGATACGGGCAAGGGAGAAGGGATTGGTAGTCAGCTTTTTTTGCAAACCTTTCATCCCCCCCCTTCTACTCTTCTTTTATATCTAAAACTGTCCCATCTTGCTTCAAAAATTCTATTGGAAACAGGTACTCCTGGTTTACTAAGCCCTGCCTTACCCATCGATCTAGGTTTAAAAGCCTTTCAAGGATCCGGTATTCCCGTTGGAGTATTATCTAGTCGCACCTTATTGTTTAGACTAAATATAAATCACCCCCCGACTCCCCTTCGCCCCTTTTTGCAGAACGGAATACCTGCCTTGGGAATCCTTTCGGCCCCTTCCTTATCTTACGCAGACGATGAGGAGATTAAGAACCGATTTGTTCCCCTTTATAAAGGGTTCGTCCTGTTTCTTCATCAATTTGGAGCTATGGACTTTTCTACAAAACCCTTGGAATGGGACACCCACTACGAGGTCTTTCAAATTCAAAATACCACTTATATGTTGGGCGAAACCTGGATGGTAGGCATTTTGTTGGGATTTGTAAGTTTCGGTACTTTAGTGGCCTTTTTACGAAAAAAACAGACCTTACGATATATCCGAACCATGATTCATAATTTCTGGGATTTACCTCTATTATTTATCTTTCTCCTTCTATTTCTCTATCTTGGTACAGGGCTTGTACAATTGCTAGAGGATCTTCGATACCCCTTATGGGAGTATACTCCTTTCCATCATTTTATTTTTAAACTATCTTCCTCTACCTTCTTTTTTAGTCTCTTTTTCCATCTAATACATAGACTTCCCTTATCCAAACGAGGTAGTTTTTATTCTGCCGCTAGCATTCTGTTCTTCTTCCTCAATGTAATCATTTTTTCATTTATTGACATTTCTCTTTCCTACTACTTTTTATGGGGTTTTTTGTGCTCCTTCGGTTTTTCCTTTTTTAGAAATAAAGGCTTAAAACTATTATTTTTACTTATAGCTCCCTTTTGGTTGTACAAATTAACCTACGATGTATTCTCGGATCCGGAGTATCCTCTGGTTCGCTTGTTGCTTAAGAGCTTTGCAGGGAATGTATTTCTTGCTTTTATGCTTCTCCCTCTCCTACTCATGATTATCCGATTAGATTTTCTAGTTCGCCATCCTTCTTCTAAAAAGGCCGGATGGGGTATCAAAAGTGTAATTTCCCTAAGTGCAATTTTAAGTGTAGGGATTGGAGTTTATCTGCTCCTATTTGAACCCTTTAAAAACAATCCAATACCTGTAAATATCGAAAAGACAATCGATCTTGTTAGCTCTAAGCATATTGTCTCCCTAAAGGCAAAAGCACCTTTAGCAGAAGGCTTGTATCTTTTCGAACCTTATGTTTTACCCATTCCTAACCCCACTACCCAAATGGATATCCAACTGCCTCTTCCTGAGGACCCCTTAACTATAAGTTTCCACAAGGAAAGTTTCCTGGATCGCACCAGATATTTTTTCACTTTAAACTCCGATTCACCTATCGAGGAGATTTATTGGTTAATGGAGTTCAACCGTGAAACTGCTCCGTATGGAGCGAATTTTCCCCTAACCCGAGGGGTTCAACAAACCCGGATGCATATAGGCAGGAACCCTACTCTTCCTCTTAGGGTAACTATTACGGTACCGAAACACGCTTCATTCTCCATTGATTTAGAGGTACGGGCAACTCTGCAAACCCTACCGAATTTTGGAAAGGAATATGTTATACTTAACCCTAAGTATCGTTTGCGGAAACGATTAGAATTGGGTAGCCCATGAAACCTAAGGAGCCGGTTTTTTTTCATGTTGATCTAGATGCTTTTTTTGCCTCGGTGGAACAGCAGGATAATCCTGCGTACCAAGGCTTACCTGTTATTGTAGGAGCAAGACCCGGACAACGAGGGGTAGTTTCTGCTTGCTCTTACGAAGCTAGAGCGTTTGGAGTCCGATCGGCTATGCCAATTGCTGAAGCTTTCCGGCTTTGTCCTAAGGGAATCTTTCTTCCTGTCCGCATGAAACGGTATATAGAAGTATCCCAGCAGGTTATGGAAGTTTTTAATGCCTTTACACCGAGCTGGATTCCTCTATCCATAGATGAAGCTTCCTTAGATATGACCGGAACAGAGAAGATTTTCACCTCTCCTAGGAAAGCAGCAATAATGTTAAAAGAAAAAGTTCGAAAGATTTCCGGCTTAACCCTCTCCATTGGAATAGCTTCTAACCGTTACCTAGCTAAATTGGCTTCGGAATTTAAAAAACCCGATGGTTTATATCGGGTACACCCAATGGAAGAGCTCTCTTTTATCGATTCAGTAGGTATAGAAAAACTCCATGGAATTGGTCCAAAAACCCTCATGCGTCTCCGAGAACTTGGCTGGAACAGCCCCCAGCTTATTCGAGCTCTTCCCCTATCTATGCTTCAACGTAAACTTGGCAAGGCTTTAGGTGAATTCCTGTACCTTATCGTACAAGGTAAGGATCCAGGTATTTACAAACAAACACCAAAAAGCCATTCCCTATCGCAAGAAAGGACCTTTCCTTCGGACCTGCTGAATAAAGAAGAGGTAGAAAAAACTCTTCTATCTCTCGCTCAGGAAGTAATGTTTCGCCTCTATAAAGAGCAGGGGCATACCCGAACTGTTCGGGTAAAGGTACGATATCCTGATTTTACTACCAAAAGTTCTCACCGCACCTTAAACCATTCTCTCCAATCTGCGGAGGAGTTGTTTCAGATAGGGTGGGACTTATTGAACCGAATCCACACCTTTGACATACCCATACGCCTGTTAGGCCTAGGTGTGGAGAATATTTTTATTCAGGAAGGCTTAGTACAGCAGGAATTGTTTCCTTTAGAATACGAGAAACAACGCCTTCTGGAAAAAACAATTTTAGAATTACAACAGAAAAACCCCACTCTCACCCTAAAAAAGGCAAGCCTCTTATAGTGATGGATACTCAATTCTCTAAAAGAGTAATTTCCACTCTCCGGTTTTTTTGTCTACCTTCCTCTGTAGAGTTATCCGCAATGGGAATTTCTGCCCCTACTCCTCTTGTAATTATTTGTTCCTTGGTTCGAACCCCTAGACTCAAGAGATACTCTCCCACTGCCCTAGCTCTTTCCTCAGAAAGCTTTTTTCTTCCAGCAGCCGTACCCGCAAGAGCCGTGTGACCCGTAATTAAGATATCCCGGTCAGGATATTTTTTTAATATGAGGGAAATCCGGTTCAATTTTTCTTTTTCAATGGGCAGTAAGGTAGCAGAATCGGGCAGAAATTGAATGTTTTCTAAAGTTAATGTGACCCCTAAAGGGTCTTCCCTAACCTCTGTGTTAGGAACAGCCATCTGGTTTAGATCTTTCTGGATTTCTTGAACTATCTTTGCTCGATCCATCCGCTTTGCTTCCACTACTCGAGCTTGGGCTTTTCCCCGATACTCAACCCGGTCTCCCGTATTCAATTCAAACAAAAATTCAAACTCTTCTTCGTATGAATGAGCCCTTCCCTCCTCGGCATCCCAGAATAGGAGTTGTCTAGAATTACCTGCCAAACGAATAGGATATATGCGGACATTGGAAGTTGGATTAAAGCGTTGAAAAATATTGTAGGTTATTTCTATTACCCGGAGAGTTTTTCCTTCCATAGTTCTATCTTCCCTATAGCGGTAATGAGGATATATTGGGAACCGCAGTGGGGTTGTGATACCAAAAGAATCTCGAAGATCATGAACTTCTTCTCCTTCTGCAGTCCATTCCTCTCCTAACTTTAGGGTTCTGTTCGGAAACACCGGAACATTTCTTACTATAGGCATAAAATATTGTGGGTCTATGGTCATTTTTCCCTGACTGTCCTTCCAGAACTCACTCTCGTAGGTTCTTCCCCAGGAAAACACACGCTGGCTACTGCGGGATTCTTCAGAGGTGTGAAAAGTGCATTTTAGTTTACCTTGGCCTTCTTTCACTTCAACCACTTCGACAGTAATACGATTTAGAATTTCTGCATGGTGGGAGAATTTACCATTTAAAAATACATCTTCCTGTACAGTGGAGAGAATCCGATACGTGTCTCCCGGATAGTAGAGAAACTCAAATGTCTGTGTAAAGGAAAAAAAAGATCCATAGAGTAAAAATAGGCAGCAAAATACAAAGGTATTTACATTTTTTTTCATTTTTTCCCCCTTGGCATATGGGAATATATCCCCTTTTCCTTGACAAATCCTAGAAGTACACACTATGTTTTTACTATTGAGGCAGCAATGTATGGCAAAAAACTTTCCTCAGAAACAAAAAATTCCCTCTTTCAATCCCGAACAGGTCAATTATATCCTTTCTTTTATCGGCTAGTTACGGTAAATCACCTCTTATTTCCCCAAAAAGTGAATATTTTTAACGTAAAGGAGCGTACAAAAGTGGAAATCCAACACAAAAAATTACCTTTTCAGGAAGAAGCTCTTAAAAAATTTATTCAGCGTCTTATGCAAGAGATTCGTTCCACCGAAGACCCAAAAGAGCTACAATTCTTCAGAAAGCAAATCCGGAAACATGTATCCATCTTCTTACGATCCTACTTCAGCGCATATTTATTAAAACTGCTCTACCAGGTCCATATGGAAGGAGTGAATTTAGGATTAAAAAATTCAGAAAAGGTACCCATGACTGCCCTTTTTTTTAGTATGGGAAAGAATCGAAAAGTATTTCCCCGAGATTTATCTGCGCTTATTTGTCAATTACCGGGCTTTGATAAAGGGGATATCGGAGAAATAAAAATTTTGGATAATTATTCCTTTGTGGAAGTTACCTCTTCGAAAGCTTCCCGCCTTATAGAAGCTTTAAATGGTATAGATTTTAAAGGTAAAAAACTGACGGTAAACTATGCACGGAAAAAGGAAGAAGCTTCGAAAAACGGAGCTTTATCGAACGATCAAACTGATAAGACGGAGAGCGAGGAATAAGTTTACCCCTACTCCAATCCCAAAACATAGGGAAGAGAGTATCTCTAATATATAGGCGAACTTTTCGCAGACTGCTGCTACCTTACCGGGATTTCCCTCCACTACTAGGTTTTCTACCATGGGATCTTTTGAAATTCCCGGGTAGGGATCATTCTGCCCTTCTTTTTCTACACCAAACCAGTAAAAGGAAGGTTTATCGGAATCGCCTTCTTTGTAAATTTTTTTAAAATATTTTTCTTTTTGAAGGAGAGTTCTTCGTATAAATCCCCGTTTTTCCAACACTTCTAGAGGTACAGAAGATAAGGAAAGACAAAAGTAATTCTCCCCATTAGGGAGCCTAACCCGTTGGGATAGGTCAGGACGTGGGAAAAATCGTAAAGGTAGGCGGAGTAGGTCGCGCTCTGCTCGTAAGAACCTCGCTTTTCCCCATAACCATCGGTATAAGGCAAAGAGGAAAAAACCCGGAGGCAAAAAAGGCAAAATAGGAAATAGGGCTCCCGCAATAGCTAAGATAGCGGTAATCCGTAAGGGAGGGGAATGTAAGAAGTAGTAGGTTAGTATCATTTCTGCTAGAACTCCTAATCCAATAGAAGCAGGGGTAAAAACATTCCAATACTCATTCCTGTGCCGGCTATTCCAGATAATCCGTTTCAATAAGTCCCGTTCTTCACCATCGTAAAATATCACTAGCAGTTTCTTAGACAAAGTAGCCCGAAACACTCTTTTCCCCTGCTTCGTCTCTAAAGGTCCCGCAATGTATACTTTTGTACCTTCGCTGAGGGTGGACACTCTATTCCAGGGAATAATAATGGGAATCTCTTCTTGCGATAGGGGCAGATGAAGCTCCTCTATCGCTTGTTCCCGAACTCTTTCTCCCGATGGTAGGAGGAATAGGTCTTGGCCTGTCATATCCGCTGAGAGTACTAGGTTCTCTGCTCGTAGCCAGATGGTATTATCTTCCTGAAGAGCCTCTAGAGCTCCAAAGAACCGAAACTCCCTTGAACTATCAGCAGAAGATTCTTCCATTTTCGAAAGGGAGCTATAAGTGGCTAGAGGGAAAAAAGAGCTTTGAATGAAATCTCTTCGAAAGGTACGCCATTTTGATCGCGTTAGGAAGGCTCCTATACCGGGGAAAAAACCATAAAAAGTGAGAGCGATCAGGATCACCCAAATCCATTCCATGCTTTCCTTCCCCTTAGTATTTCGGAGCTTGATTCAGAAAGAAAAAATGCATACTTTGATACTATCATGATTGAGCGGATCATTGTAGGACCTCTTTTTACAAATAGTTATATATATTTTATTGGGAAAAAACAGTGTATAGTGGTGGATCCGGGAGGGGATGCACCGCGCCTCCTTCAGCATCTCAACCAGTTAAACAAAACCCCTTTGTATATAATCTTCACCCATGGACATTTGGATCATATATCCGGAACAATTACCTTACTTTCCCACTACAGTCAGCAGAAAGTTCTTACCGTAGCTCATTCCAAAGAGATGCCCTATTTTAGTAAAGGAGCAGAAGAACATCATCGAAGAAGTTTTCGCACCTTAGGTCCTGAGGGGGAAGCTTTATTCTTAGAAGTGTTTGAAGGTGTTCCGGCAATAGACCTTACGGTAGAGGACGGAGATCTGATACCCGAAACCGATTTAAAAGTATTACATACACCCGGCCATTCTCCAGGAAGCATTTGCCTTTATAGTGAAACAAAAGGTTTGCTCTTTTCGGGAGATACCTTATTTTTTGAA
>JBDNDI010000075.1:0-9493 GCA_046719195.1 Spirochaetales bacterium
TATACGGTTACGGGAGAGGTGAGGTACGAAAGGTCACAACCCATCTATGTCGCCTTAGTAAGGCAGGAACAATTTCCATTTACAAATCTTAATACCCCCTATCAGATATTTCTTCCGAAACCTGATACTTCCCAAGGGGAAAAACGATTCGTGTTTCAGTTTTCCGGTCTTCAAGCCGGGGAATATGCGATTGTGGCTTTTCAGGATAAAAATGGAAATGGGATATTGGACCTAGGCTTGTTTGGGCCTACCGAACCTTGGGACATGAGTTTTGTCACAAATCGTCCGAGGTTTCGGGCTCCTAGGTTTAGAGATGCTTCTTTTCGTGTTCCGGAAGGCAATCGGTACTTTATCCTTACATTAGAATAAGGTTTTTATTGCCCCTCCAATCCTTCTATACTATGTTTTAAGCAGGAGGGAAATATGACTTTTTTAGATCAGTTAAAGAAGGTAACTGTAGTAGTTGCCGATACCGGTGACTTCCAGCAGATCCAGAAATACCAACCGCGGGATTCCACAACCAATCCCACCCTTATTTTCAAAGCTGCCACTCAACCGGAATACAAACACCTCTTAGAAAAAGCTATCAAGGACGGAGGACCTAAAGGGGTGGACCACGTGTTGGATTTGCTATCCGTAGAATTCGGAACAGAAATATTAAAGATAATTCCTGGAAGGGTTAGTACCGAGGTTGATGCCCGTCTTTCTTTTGATTCCGAAGGCACTATAGAAAAAGCTCGCACTTTAATCGGGTTATACGAAGCGCGAGGAATTCCTAGAGAGCGCATACTGATAAAAATCGCTTCTACCTGGGAAGGTATACAGGCCGCCTTTACCTTAGAGAAAGAAGGAATCCACTGCAATATGACCCTTCTTTTTAGTCTAGTTCAGGCAGCCTGCTGCGCTAAGGCTGGTGCTACCCTTATTTCTCCCTTTGTGGGGCGTATCCACGACTGGTATAAAAAAGCCTGGAATGTAGAGACTATCCCTCCGGAAAAAGACCCGGGGGTAGAGTCTGTACGAACTATCTATAATTATTACAAAAAATTCGGATACGCTACGGAAATAATGGGAGCTAGCTTCAGGAACATCGGAGAGATACTAGAGCTCGCTGGCTGCGATTTATTAACCATAAGCCCTGCTCTACTGGAAGAGCTTTCCCAAAAAGAGGGAACCCTGGAGGTTAAACTTTCGGCAGAAAAAGCCCGATCCCTAACCATTCACAGGATTCCGACAGATGAAAAATCCTTCCGGTGGCTGTTAAATGAAGATGCCATGGCCACAGAAAAATTAGCCGAAGGTATCCGAATCTTTGCGTCCGACTTAGCTAAACTCCGCTCCTTAGTGGAAAAAGCTATGGAAAAGGAAGGAGCCGTAAAAGCTTAGCCCCGTTTAACGGTTACAGTTTTCACCGTGTGTCTAGTTTAGCAAGCTGTTCTTTTGCGAACTGCTTTAGCCTCGGATCGGCAAAGGTTTCTAATTTTTTAAAATACTCCTTGGCCTTTTGCATTTGGTTTAGGGTTTTATAACATTGCCCTATGTTGGCTACCACAATTCCATCGCCAGGGTCTAATTTCTCGGCAGTTAGTAAACAAGACAAAGCTTGCTCCCAGTTTTCTGTATACCTGTAGTATCCGGCAAGTAAGTTCCAACCCCAGGGATTGTTAGGATACAAAACGGTTTGTCTCTCCGTTACTTCTTTAATATAGGGGGCAGTTGCCTCGAAGTTGTCAAACCATACGCCAATATACTCTTCTAGGCCCGCAAACATACTTTTTTCCCCGGATGTTACCGGAATGCCGTTGGACCAAACCCATCGGTTTCCATTTTTCAGAGAGTGTTCTAATATGGCAAGAATAGCATCTTTCTGGACTTTGTACTCTTTTAATTCCGCTAAAAAACGAGCTTTCCCAAAATGGATGTCCAGTCGATTCGGAGCTAATACTAGCCCTTTATCTATATAGGTTAGAGCAGCCTTGGCATGATCCGGGTCGTATTCCCGCTCCGAATACATCAAGTACCGACCATCTTGCGATTTCCCCATCTTTTGCACGGTACGCATCCCCGCATTTACATGATAATTAAAGTAGGCAATATACACTTCGGGATTCTGCGGTTCTGCTTTTTCCCACGCTATTAAGTGTTTTTTCAACTCTTCCATTTGTTGGGACTGAAGCAATTCTAAATATTTATTTTTATAATCCTGGGCAGGCAAAAAACTACTCAATTGAAACAAACCTAACAAGAGAATGAAGGGTCTCATCGGTATAACCTCCGGTTTATGGCAAGGATAAGAGGAAGATCCTCTTTGATAATAGCAGGTAAAGCTGTTTTACTTAGGTCAGGAGAAGAAAGTAAAGGAGAATTGGATAACTGTTGGGCAATGTCTCCTGCCTCTTGATCCTTCTGTTGGTAAAGGTAGTAAAGGAACAGTTGCGCCCCTGCATGAAGGCGATGTTGGGGAGAATACTGGGTGCCCTGATAGATTTCAGTGAGAACAGGCAGTACCTTTTCATCGTTTCTGGGATCCGCATCCCTTAGATAGGCATCCGTAAGGTTTAGGCGAGACTGCACATCTTTAACAGTTTCAAACTCTGGCAAGGATTCTCCAGAGTAGGTTTCTGAAGCTGCTGCAAATCGTTGCCCGTAGAGGAAAAATACGATGACGCCATCCGCCTCTATTATGGCCTTGCTTCCTAGGGAAATAAATCGAGGGTAGGTATACTTCGGGATTACCATTTCCCTCACTATCGAAACACCAAATTGTGCAATGAAATCAGAAGGGGTATTCAACAGTATGACTAGAGCCTGTTCCCTTTTCTCTTCCTGCACTCGTGCGGTAGCCGTAGTAAGGTGAACTATTAAGGGGGTTCCGTTTTTATACCAATGGGGAACAACCAAATTGCGAATCCCTTTCCCTGTGGGATTTTGTTGAGGGATCCCTTCAAACATTCCTTGGATAAACTGTAACGATAACTCTTCATCTAGAAGATTTCGTAAACCTAAAAGTCGTAAAAGAGCCACTCCCTCATACGCTTTACACTCATTAGATAAGTTGTGAAAGGGACCCGATGTCTCAGGAGGTTGTAAGGGGTCTATGTGCAACTTCCCCGGTAAATTTTTGTAATTGTGTATACGAGTGCTTTCTTCCTCGGATAAAGATTGTTTAACCGTGTTGGACGAGGGTGTTGTTGCGCACCCCCCCACCACAAAACAGACCACACAGAACCAAAGTACCCTTCCTTTCATACCGTACCTCCAAACATAAAATATTTACCAATTTCCCCGCTTATAGCCGGGACCTTGTGCAAAGGTATTTTCATCGGTGAGGCGGCTTGAGATAACATACCCTCTAGTTACCCCCATAGACTTTAGGGAAGCTATGAGTTTTTTCATGTTCTCTTCCCCCACCACCACAATACAACCATCGCTAGACCCATATCCGGTAAAATGCACCAACCATCTTCCTTCTGTGGGATGATTTTCCCCTAACCCATTGGAGAGGATTCTCTCCCCGGAAATAGTTTTTGCATCGGATATAATGAGTACTTCGTTAAAGGTTTTACTGTCCTGCTCAGCCCATCGGAAGTTTAGTTGGCCGGAAGCCAGGGTGTTGCCTTGCACCAACGGGCCGTTGACAAACTGATAAGGTTGATCCTTACCTATGGGATTTCCCCGGAGATCTAGGCGACCTGAACTGTTATCTACGGAGTTCCATTTTCCTTCAGCAAGGTATTTTTGTAACAGCCTGCCATCATCTAGGTTCCACTGACTAAAAGAGAGAGTAGTATTACTCTGAGTTACGGGTTTTGCTTTTCCATCCTTGTAGGTTTCATAGGCTCCTTCTTTACGGACCACTTCACCCGTAACACTGAACCGAAGATACTCAGATCCTTTTACATGTCGAATGTTTGCATTTCCTTCAAAAGCCCGATCCGTAATACGAATACCCGTCCCCTCACCTAGCCATTCCCCTGCCTCAGCATTCCATTCAATACCTGCTCTTTTCATTAAGGTTTCGCCTATCAGTTTTTCCTTTAAAGAGGGGTCTAGATTTTGAAGAAAGGATGCGGCATATAAGGGATTTCGTTGCAGATACTGCACTGTCTGATCACTACATTTGAGGACATCTTTTAGGGTTCGAGAATCATACATATCTAGGTTATTCGGATTGCCACCCAACAATTCTAGGGCACGTTTCTCGCCAAGAAAATGCACTAACGCCTGGGAAGTGCTTACCTCTTTTTCACTCCCTTCTACCAGCTGCCACCCCAAAGTTCCATCATCTTTACGTATCTCCACCATGAGGCAGGCCTTACCATCGTTAATCAATCTCCCATCCCGCAAAAGCTTCCAATAATCCTGGGTAGAATCGTAGTTGTGGGAAATATATTGTTGAAGGGTCTGCCAATTTCCACTAGAAAGGGCTTGTTTTAACATAGTTACCTCTGCACGCATTCGATCACTTAAAACGATAGAGCCATACGCTTGTTCTACCTGCAGGGCCACCTGCATGTGCCCCTTTACTGCCTGCTCGGTTTCTATCTTCTGAACCAGATCGCCATCCCATATCCCGTTACGGTAGGATTCATGACTGAGCACGATTCCTAACTGTAAATCTGAATTTTTGCCTGCAAGTTGCCGTAGATACACTCTACGACCATCTTGTTCAGGATCCCCTACTGTCTTGGCTTCATACTCTACGCCGGATTCTAGCACCACCTGGCTTTTTCCCTGTAACACTTCCTTGTACAGAGACTGACCTACTTGTTGTCCATTGGAATAGAGCATCCTTAAAGCAGTTGTCAGGTCAGGATTTGAGGTAGACTTCCTAATCTGATAATTCTGCACATAAGCATCTATACCTTTTGCACTCACAATTAATGATCCCAAGCTAACATCGGTACCTCCAGAGCCGAAGGAAAAAAGGCTGTCTCCTTTCGAACCGAGATTAAGCTCCCATAATCCTCCCCTTACCCCGGAGTGAAACGCCTGGGCATTCAGAAGGTTCAGTTGTGTCTTACCGGTACAAGCATACTCTAGAGCATTGGCAGCTAGGTTACTGGCGAGAGCATTGAGGGCGTGTCCTTCCGCAAGTGTGTTCCCTACATAACCCCGAAGATTGCCCTCTAGCCGGCTCTGTACTCCGGTTCTCACAGTTTCTATTAGGAGGGAAGTACCCAACTGTTTAAACGCCCCTTTTGTGCTTACCGAAGATAGAAATTGATCCCGATCAAACCCGAAACCCTTTTTTCCCAAAGTAACGGCTTCTATCCCTTGTTGACCATAAAAGGAGGTAAGGTTTCTTGCTCCGGCTATTCCTACATCTGTGGCAGTTTCTAACCACGCTCCTTGCACACCTTTACCAAAATCTAAGGCGTTATCTATTGATTGCCCGGCAAGACCCACCCCGGTAGAGAGTGCACTAACCCCTGCTTGCTTTACCAGGCTCAATACACCCCCCCTCCAACCTACAGAACCGGAGTGAATGTCTAGAGCTGTAAACGCAGCATCATCCACCAAATTAAGAGCTGCAGCCATCCAGGGATTAGCAAAGGCAGTTGCTGCAATAGATACGGTAAGGTTAGTTAAACTACGGGGTGTAGGGGAGGCAAACCAACTATCACTTTTCCCATTATTGTCCTTATCATCATCCCAAAGTTTTCGGCTGTACCAGGGGATGTCAAAACTAGCGAGTCCTCGAAGCTTCCGCGCCTGATTACGAAAAAATTGAGTAAAAATCCGGCCCAACTCTCCATATCCCTCCTCTTTTACCGCTTCGGGATTTTGGGAATCCATTACCGGAGCATATCCCAGATGCCAGTTAAACAGCCCGTCCACTCCTTGCTCTGGCCGTCCTGTACCTCTATAGGCTTGTTCGCTCTGTTCGAATAGTTGGCGCAGATCCTCTACCCCTTCCCAGGACCAATTCCCGGTATCTGGCCGTCCAAATATCAATTCGAGGTATTTGGCTAGTTCCCCCTGCGCTAGCTGTACCAGTGCTTGTAGGTAGTCTCCGGTACGCCCCTCTAAATTTTGCTTACGCAAGTCAACAGAAACTTTAAAAGAAGGAGCCTGAAAATACGCATATCCTTCTATCTCTTGGGTTTCCCTTTCAATTCCTCCTAACAGAGTTTCATCTATCACAATTCTTCGATGGAATAGGCTCCCCTTTTTTTGGTATCCGGCTCCTCTAAGAGTTTCCGTTACATCCTTATCTACTTTTTGATTCGCTTTTTGTATCTTAACCTTTGTTTCTAGCTCTGCTTCCTCTAAAAGTTTTGCCATTTGTAATGCAGAAACTAAGGCTGCTCGTTTATATACTTCTTCCCCTAATTGTTGGGCAAAGGCAGCTGCAGTTCGTAGCAATCCTCCTGTGTCCCGAAGCTGAGGCAAGAAACAAGATAAAACAGGACGCTCCCGAGATAGGGTTTTGGTTATTCCTTCTGCTTGGGAGAGCAGGCTTTCCACATCCAGCCCTCCTAGGTTCTTCTGCAGGAAATCCTGCAGGTTTCCAGTAACCATGCTTATAGAGGTAGCGGATAGGAGGGGAATAGGAACATGTTCTAGTTCCGCTTGCAATTTCTCACGCTGAATGCCTAGATCTTTTCTTACTTTCTCTGCACTAGAGGTAATAGCCTCTTTAGTAAGTTCTTCTAACCAAGTATCCCGATTTTTCTGAAGAAGTTCATATTTCTGATTCCACAGTTCCTTTCTTTCCCGGTAAGTAGCTTTGTACTCTTCCTGCCATCGTTTCCGTAATCCCAACAGGTGGGTGGTTTGATTCGTCCACTGGTTAGACCCGGTCTGGAACAAAACCTGCATCTGAGCTTCCCATTCTTCTTTCTTCTTCTGTAAAGACCCGAGTTGAGACAAAGCTTGCTGCCGCTCCTTTTCCTGCAATATAGAAAGACGCTGAGCAAAACTTTCCTCAATTTTTTTTGCTAACCTTTGTACTTTTAGTTCCAATCCCCTTCGGCTGTAAGTTACCAGGGAGAGAGTCTGCGTTAAATCGTACAGATAATGATCATCCCACGTAAAAGAAGGGGACGAATACAAAGAAAGAATAAGGCTATCTAGCTCCTCCTGGTTTACCGATTCTTTCCCTGTAGCAAGCTGCTCTATCAGGGAAGTATACCGATCATAGAGGATACTTCTCTCTTCCGAGAGTTCTAGGGATCTTTGGTTCACCTGACCTTGATAGTAAGAAATACGCTTTTCTACTTCTATCTGGATTCTTGGAAAAATTGAAAGCAGGTCCATCTTTTCTATGGGACCAAGCTTTGAAAACACTTCGTGCACGAGCAAACTCAAAGGGGAAGAGACAGGTAGGGCAGTTTTTTCTGCAAGAAGAGCGATAAAAGAATCGCCGGATAACGATGGGGAGGTTAGACTTTCTAAGGCTGCCTGGTGGTAAGAGGCGGTGTTCCTGACTGATGCGATTTGAGAAAACTGGTTAACGAAACTTTCCCGTTCCTCTACTCCCGTCTGATGTACCCGTGCAATATCCTCCCGTAATGCACGTATCCTCCGGCCCTCGGCATGCGTCCAAAATCTCCACCATTTAAGGTAGGTCCTTTGCCTACACTCCGCCTTTTGGTCTACATGGTCAAATACCAAATCCCCTATATCTTTTCCTATATAGCTAACCCCGTCTATAACCTGGGTAGCTACCAGCATTTTAAAGAAAGCATACAATTTCGCTAACTGTTCATCTTTCTGAATCTGCTGAAAATACTCCTCTGATTTGTGATTTACATAATCTTCTACGGTCCATAAGGATTCAGGATAAAACTCCTCATATCCTACAACCCTTGCCTCTTCGCCGGAATACTCATACACCGGAATAAGAGCCGGGCCGAGATCTACATAATCCTCCAGTAACTTCTTCCAACTTGGATCCTCGAAAAGGCTCGAGATTATGGTTGGAGACCCTTCGAAGGATAGCGGAGAATGGATACGGGTATCATAATAGTAGGCAAGACCAAAGTCCCTTAACAATCCTTCTACATTTCCCCTCAAGGCTAATTCACTTACCCACTGGAGAATATCAGCGGATAATTTTTTTGACACATCCTCTGCAGTTCCCGTAAAGTACTTCTCAACTAAGGAGACAAACTCCTCTGCCTCAGAAACGCGAATATCGCTAAGCCCTCGATTCAAAAGATCTTTCGGATTTATAGAAAAAGGAAGGTTTTCCCAATTTCCAGAAGGGTTCCTTCGTTTGATGGTGCAGAATTCAAGTACTTGCCTCTCAACGGTTGAGAGCGCAAGGGCGAGTTCATTCTGGTGGAAAGTTAGTTCTTTTTGTATTTTCTCCCGGCTTAACTCTAAGTACTGCTCAATTTCTTGCCATTGCTCTTCCTTAATTTTCGCATCCCTGTAAGCAGGATCCATGCGATCGAAAAAGTCCTTTTTAGATAATTCCCTTAGTTCCTGGAGTCTGTTAACCACTTTTTCTAGTTGGTTAACAATATTAACTTGCCGCTCGAGTAGCTCTAAGGGGGAAAATCCCGGAAGGCTGTAACCTGTTGAAGCATACTGATGGATTGCTTCTGCTATTCCTAATTGCTGACGCGAGGTTTCATATTTCTCAAGCGCGGCCTTTCTCCCTAGCTGGAGCTTTTCATACTCTGCACTACCCCGCGAGAACTCTTCTAAGGCTTTGTTATATTCTATACGAGCTTTCTCTAAATTTTGGGAGCTCTTATGTAGATCCTCTTCCCTCTTTTGCAAAACATCTCTCTGAAAGCTTTCTCGGTCTTGCTCAAAGAGCCGTATATCTTCCTCTAATCTCTGTTTGGCTTTCCCCATTTCCTGTATGCTTTGCTCGCTTAACAGGATATGTGCTTTTTTAACCCGACTTTCCTCCAGGGAAACGATTGGTAAAGATCCAGGGATGGTAAGAACAGAAAGAGCCTGTTGAAGAATCGTTTTAAAGGCTCGTAGAGTAACCAGGGGGGATTCAGTTGGATATCCTTCAGCAGGATTTGATGAGTTAAGGGGCAACCCTAAACTTTGACAGACTTCTCGGAATTCGGGCTTTTCCTGCAATACGGAAAGATTCCCGCTTATATACAGATTCAAAACAATTAAGCGATTCAGGATTTCTTTTAAATACGAAGGAAGTACTTCCCAGTCTGGGAGGTCTTTGAGGTTTGCTTGAACAGAAGTGGGATCTTGCCACCCTAGTTTCTGTAAATTATCCTTTAAAAATAATTCTTCTAAAGTTCGAGCTAGGCTGTTATTAAAATACATTTGTAAGAAGGGTAGAGAAAATCCATTCCGGGATAGTATTTCTTTCTGTATACGTATTTCTTCCCTTTGCTTTTTCTCCTGCAGGGTAAATAAACCCAAAATGTCGGTACCATTATTTGCTTGGGGACTCTCTTGTTCTAGTTCCTTTATCACCTCTTCTAAGCTAGATACCTCCCCTTGGGGAAAATTTTTAAGCAGTGCTTCTAGCTGCTCTAAGTGTTGAAGCCGTTCCGGG
>JBDNDI010000076.1:0-9468 GCA_046719195.1 Spirochaetales bacterium
TAGTATCAACTTTCCGCTTCTTCCATCTTATGTACTGTAAGAAGGATTTCTTCCAATATTCGGTCTGCTTCTTCATTAGGAACCTGGCAAGTTCCAGCATTTACATGCCCTCCCCCTCCATACCGCAAGAGAAGAGCACCCACATGTACAGGGGAGGTCCGGTTAAAGATTGACTTCCCGATGGAGATAACCGTGTTTTGCTTCTGCAATCCCCACATAATCTGAATGGAAAGATTTGTCTCCGGGTAAATCGCATAACGAAGGAAGCGATTTCCCACATAGATAATCTCTTCGGATCTTAGGTCAGAAATTAACACTTTTCCTTCGGTACGGCTGACTTTTTCCAGTTGTTTTCGATAGAGGGAAGCCTGTTCCTGGTACAGCGTTATTCGCTCCTGCACATCCGGGAGAGCTAACACTTCATCGATAGAAAGAATCCGGCAAGCTTCGATTAAATCCATCATTAATTGATAGTTGGAAACACGGAAATGCTTAAATCTTCCTAACCCTGTACGACTATCCGTTAAGAATCCTAGCAGGATCCACCCTTTAGGATGAAGGATTTCTTCCATGCTTAGATGAGCCGCATCTATTCGATCAGCCTCTAATACAATTTCCTCGTAGCGGGGAGGGAAGGCTTTCGGCCCGCCATAATGATCGTACACTACATGAGCAGCTGAAAAAGCAGCTGGAACTAGAATATGATTTTGCCTGGGTGTTCCCCGAAGAGCCTCACTAACATGATGATCAAAGGCTAAAAATACACCGGGCACATAGGGTAGGTTTGTGGTAATATCCGATAAACGAATCTGAATCTTTCCTGACTGCATATCACTCGGATGGACGAAAAGAATCTCTTCGATTAGATCCAATTCCCGGAAAAGCATGGCACAAACTAAACCATCAAAATCACTGCGGGTAAGAAGCCGATGTTTATCCGGCATACCCCCCTCCTTTTCCTTTAAGGATAGCACAGGTTTTTAGAAAAGTGGGAGTATATTTGCAGCAAAATATGCCCTAAACATTCTCCCGGTGTTCCCCTCTGTATTCTGTACTTAGTACCCTGAAGCTTGTGGAAAAGAAGGGCTACAATTCTCTTAGGTACCGGAAAGGGGGGTTCTGCCTCGGAAAGAGCGGGATAAGGTAAGCCGGTCCGCATACTCCAGGTCTCCCCCTACCGGCAGACCTAAGGCTAGACGAGAAATCCGAATCCTTAAAGGTTCAATCAATTTTACCAGGTATAGGGCTGTTGTATCCCCTTCTAGGGTAGGGTTAGTGGCAAGAATCACTTCCTGCACAGGGAGGGTTTTCAGGCGATCCAGGAGCTTCGTGATCCGCAATTCTGAAGGGCCAATTCCATCAATAGGAGAGAGAACCCCCATTAGCACATGGTATAGCCCCCTATACTCTCGCATAGACTCAATTACCTCTACATCCTGGGGTTGTTCCACCACACAGATTAGAGAACGATCCCGGCTGGTATCCCTGCAGATAGGACACACTTCCTCTTCAGAGTAGGCTCCACACTCAGAACAGGGTCGAACCTTTTCCCGAACCTGGAGAATATGAGTAGCCAAACTTTGAACGTAATGGGGATCCGCTTTTAATAAATAATAGGCAATCCGGGAAGCGCTTTTTTTCCCTAGGCCGGGGAGTTTCGCTAGCTGGGAAATAAGCTCTTCCAAAGCTTTCATAAACACCCCTTACAGAAAGGTACCCTTCCAGGAAGGTCCATTCAGATAGGACCCAATTTAGAAACCGAAAAAGCCCGGAGGAATTCCTCCGGTTATGTCGGACATTTCAAGCCGTATCGCTTCCTTCAGTTTATACAACGCATCAGAGAAAGCGGCTCGAAGCAAATCTTCCAATAAGGAAAGATCGTTCAGATCTACCGATTCGGGAGAAATATGGACCTTTAGCACCTCAAACCGTCCATTCATCTCCACCTGGACCATGTCCCCCCCTGCATTACCCACTACCCGAACTTGTTTTAACTTTTCCTGCGTTTCGTTCAGTTTGGTTTGCAGGCTTTGAAAATTTTTCATTAACTCAAAGGGATTGATATTCATGGAAGAATCTCTCCTCGAAATACTTTTCTAGCAATCTCTACCCTATCTTCCTCCCGCTTACGGGAATCTGCAAAATCCTCTCCTCCCTGTTCCCCTTCTCGCTGCTCTACTTTAGAAGACCCAGCTTTGGGGGTATCGCAATACACGAGAACCTCTACAAATCGGCCCAGCACCTCTTTCGCTTTTTGACTTACCGTTGTCGCATCCGCTTGCACCAGGTCGGCAGAGAACTTGTTTTTAAATATAACGATTAGAGTATTCCCTTCTAACCGGTAGGATTCTGCCTTTTCCAAGGCAGAACTTAAGGCTAGCTTTTTCCTCCGGATACCGGTTACAATCGCCTTCCATTGTTCAGGACTCAATTCTTCGGGACTCCTGTATTTAGAGCTTACGCCCTCCTCCTGGAAAGGACCTGCTGCTGTTTCCCCTTCCCTATCTCCTTTATTCTCCCTTTGGTCTTCTTGTCCCTCCATTGCAGAACTTGGCTGCATTGCAGGAGTTGCTGGTGGGGAAAAGGCAGGTTTTTCACGGGGGGATAATCCTTGCGAAACTAGATCCGCGGGTGCTTCCTTTCCGCCAACTGCATAGGCAGATGAAGAAAAGGAGGATCGAAGTTCTTTACGCAAGAATTGAATACGCTCTAAAAGCTCTTCGCGGGACAGATAGTTTTTTAAATCCGCCAGGCGGCTTACCACCAACTCTACCTCGAAACGGCTGTTTAGCGTGTACCGTAAATTCCTGTACAGCTCTAGCAACAGACTCAACGCTTTCTCGATCTGCCGTACCGAAAGCGCTTCCATTACCTTCTCTGGAAACCGATCTAAGGTATATCCCAAAAGAGAGGGTTTGTGGATCCCTAGCTTTAAAAATAAGAGAGATCGGTAGTAATCGGCTAACTCAATAACAAACTGTTCTACCGCGACACCTGCGCTAACCAACTCATTAAAAAGGGATAAGGCTTCTGCTCCTTTTCCTTCGGTAAGCAGTTCCACTAAAGCATGAATACGCTCTATTCCGAGTAAGCCTAACTTTTCCTGAATTTTAGATAGGGTTAACTTTCCCTCACTGAACGAGGCTACTTGATCAAAGATAGTGTAAGCGTCCCGTAAGCTTCCGGTGGCCTCCCGCGCGATCCATAATAAGGCCCCTTCCTCTGCCTCTATTCCCAGGTCAGAACTCGCTTCCTGTAATTTTTCAAGGATGGTTTCTATTGGTATAAGGCGAAAGTTAAACTGCTGGCAGCGGGAGCGGATCGTTTGGGGTACTTTGTGAATTTCCGTAGTGGCAAAAATAAATACAATATAGGGAGGGGGTTCTTCTATTGTTTTCAGCAGGGCATTAAAAGCACTGTTGGAAAGCATATGGACTTCGTCAATGATGTACACCTTGTACCGGCCCGCGGAAGGGGCAAACAAAACTTCATCCTTTATTTGCCGCACATCATTCACCGAGGTGTTGGAGGCTCCGTCAATTTCAATTACATCGATCGCCGAACCTTGGGAAATTTCTCGGCACTGGGGGCATACTCCACAGGGATTGGAAGTTGGCCCCTTCTCACAATTAAGAGCTTTTGCAAGGATTCTAGCTGCGGAAGTTTTTCCCACTCCCCGAGGCCCGGCAAAAAGATAGGCATGGGCGATTCGGCCTGAGGACAGGGAATTCTTCAGGGTGGCGACTACAAACTCCTGCCCAACTAGAGTTTCAAAGTCAGCAGGTCGTTTGCGATTTGCAGTTACCTCATATGCCATGGCAGTATAAAAACCCCTTTAGACCCAGTTAAGCCCCCCGTGACACATCCCTGATCACTTACCGCTGCTCCCTTCCGGGCCTGACGGGGTTGGGTGACAGCAGATTGCACGGAGCCTAACCAAAGCACTAAAGGGGTATTTCGGAGAGAGAGGGATTCGAACCCTCGGTACCCGGTTAAGGTACACACACTTTCCAAGCGTGCTCCTTCGGCCTCTCGGACATCTCTCCTGTTCAAATACAAACCTCGTTTGGAGAGGTGCAACAAACGGAGAGAGAGGGATTCGAACCCTCGGTACCGCAAAGCGGTACAACGGATTTCGAGTCCGCCCGATTCAACCGCTCTCGCATCTCTCCTACTCTCGTGCCCAAGAGGATTCGAACCTCCGACCATCAGATCCGCAATCTGATACTCTATCCAGCTGAGCTATGGGCACATCCGGAGAGGGGGGGATTCGAACCCCCGGTACCCTTTTGGGATACAACTCCTTAGCAGGGAGCCCGATTCGACCACTCTCGCACCTCTCCTTGCCAATGCTATACCACGGAGAAGGTGGGATTCGAACCCACGGAGCCTTGCGGCTCAACGGTTTTCAAGACCGCCTCCTTCGACCACTCGGACACCTCTCCAGTTTAGCAATACGGGCTACCACTATAAAGAATGGGGGTAGGTTTGTCAATGTAGGCATCCCGCTTATTTCTAAGCGGTGCAATGTTTACCTACCTCAAAATATGAAATAATATTTCAAATTTTTCCTTGACAGGATTATCTATTAGCTTTATAATAATAATTATAATTAATATATCTAATTTAGATGTGCTTCTATGTTTTTAAAAATTTAAATACCAATGAATAGAAATATGGGAACCGGCGACTCTACACCCTCTATCCCCACGTCTGAAAGATTTCCTGACGCACTTCCTTCTGACAGAGATGCAGCAAAGCAAACCTATCTATCTCTATTAGAATCCTACGACCTGCTAGAAGAAATGAGTAAACTTGTTGGGGTAGCTGCCTGGAAAGTGGATGTAAAAACTAATAAAATATATTGGACAAAAGGACTCTATAGCCTATATGAAATGGAAATACCTTCTCCTTTAACCTTTGAAAATATCTTAGAATTAGAATTACCCCCTTACCGACCCATCCATCAGAAAGCAGTTGCAGACCTCATGGAAAATGGTACCTCTTTCGACATTGAGGTAGAAACCTATACCTTAAAAGGAAACCTTCGTTGGTTTCGAATTGTGGGAAAACCAGTGTACCAAGAGGGGAAACTAACCCACCGCATGGGTATTACCCTAGATATTACAGAACGCAAACGTTTAATGCAGGAAAAGGAAGCCCTGCTCCGAGAAGTTCATCATCGGGTGAAAAATCATTTTAATACGGTTATAGGGCTGTTAGACCTCCAGTCAAGCACCACCGAACATCCCCAGGTACAGGAGTCCTTAAGTATCGCAAAACTTCGTCTAAAAACTCTGAGTGTATTATACAACAAGCTGTACCTTAGTAAAAATCTTCACTTAATATCCCTAAAACAGTACCTAGATGACTTAGTAAAGGAAATTATCTCATCTTACCCGATAACAACTCCGTTACAGGTCCAGGTAAGCTTGCCGGAGCTTTATTGTGATCCCGTACGGTTGAGCTATCTAGGAATCATTGTGAACGAGCTAGTTACCAATGCATTAAAGTATGCGTTCGTAGGATCAGAGACAGGACGGCTTGAAATAACAGGCAAAGAAGAGGGAGCTTTTTTACACCTTACGATACAGGATGATGGGGTGGGGCTTCCAGAATCTATCCCTTCTGACAATTCAACAAGCTTCGGGGTACAAATGGTACAACTTCTAGTAGAACGACTGCAGGGTACGTTGGAAATTTCTCGGATCCAAGGCACCCGCTTTACTATGCAAATTCCCCTTGAAGTCCATAAACCTGAAAAAATCTATTAATGATTATTATTCTTACTCTAATTTCCCGGTCTCTATCTGAAATTAAATACCGGAAGTTAAAAAGCAGGAGGCTGCCCGCCCTTAGCAAGCAATCGAATACCTATACCTAGCCGATATATCCCTCACTGCCCTTCTAAGATCTCTAAGATTCGTTCTAAATCCTTCGAAGAAAAGTAGGAAATTTCTATCACACCCTTTTTTCCGTTCCCCCGAATCCTGACCTTTGTACCCAGCACATTTAAAAGACGCTGTTCCATCTCTTGTAATTCAAGGGGGCGTTGCTTTGGATAGGAGGGTTCTTTTTCTGATGCAGCTGCCCGAACTCCCCGATTCAATTCCCCGGCTAGGGCCTCGGCTTCCCGAACAGAGAGGTCTTTAGATACAATACGATGAAAGAGAATACGCATATCCGCAGGATTTACAACCGAAAGAATAGCCCGCGCATGTCCTGCTGTAATTTCCCCTTTATGAAGGGCTTCCTGCATATCCTCGGGTAGTTTGAGAAGGCGAAGGGAGTTCGCAATCGTAGAGCGGTTTTTACCAATTCGCTCAGACAGTTCTTCTTGGCTTAAACCCGCACTATCCATTACAGCCCGATACGCTTTGGCTTCTTCTATAGGGGTTAGGTCCTCCCGCTGTAGGTTTTCAATAAGAGCGATTTCAAGTTTTTCTTCTTCACTAAAAGAACGAACAATGACCGGCACCTCAGATAACCCTGCAAGCTGGGCTGCCCGGTATCTACGTTCTCCCGCAATAATTAAATAGGAATTATCGGATTGCTTTTCCACCAGTAAGGGCTGTAACACTCCCTTGGAACGAATTGAAGCAGCCAATTCTTCTAAAGCTTCTTGGGAAAACTCTTTTCGGGGTTGATGCGGATTAGGAACGAGCAGGTTTAGCTTTACCCATTCATAGCCGGTACTCTTTTGGGTAAGCCCAACCTCCTTTCCCTCCGGAAGAACCGATTGAAATAAGGCATCAATCCCTTTTCCTAAAGCCCGCTTAGACACGTTCTAACACCTCTTCGGCTAATTTTTGGTAACTTTTCGCCCCAACACAATGAGGGTCATACAGATTAATAGGAACAGAATGGGAGGGGGCTTCGGACAAGCGTACATTTCTAGGAATTATGGTCTTAAACACTTTTTTCCCAAAATAGGAGCAGACCTCTTTTACCACATCATTCGCTAAGCGGGTGCGGGAATCATACATGGTAAACAAGATTCCTCCGATTTCTAAGGACGCATTCAAGCTATTTTGAATACGTTTGACCGTTTCTAAAAGCAAACTCAACCCTTCGAGAGCAAAATATTCACACTGTAACGGAATGATTACGGAATCTGCCGCTACTAATCCATTTAGGGTAAGAATTCCTAACGATGGGGGGCAATCGATGAAAAGATAATCATACGTGTCTTTCACCGGTGTAAGGGTCCGTTTAAGAAAAAAGGCTCTATCTTCCTGATCCACTAACTCCACATTCGCACCGGTCAAGTCCACACTAGAAGGAGCGATATAGAGGTTTTTTACCATAGTAGCTTGGATTGCCTCGGTAATAGGGATTTTCCCATTTAAAGCTTCATAGATTCCCTTTTCCTGGTTTCTAACTCCTACACTACTCGATAGATTACCTTGAGGATCAAAATCGATAAGAAGAACCGACTTTCCTGCCTCGGCTAGATAGGCTCCTAAGTTGCAGGCCGTTGTTGTTTTTCCTACACCACCTTTCTGGTTGGCAAAAACGATCGTTTTTCCCATCTGCTCCAGTATATAGAAAAGTAAAACAAAAATACAGTATCTAAGTGCCTAGGATTGTATCCTTCCCTGCGCCTTTTTCTCCTAATGAAATTCACATTGACAAATTGATACTAAAACAGTAATTATTTAGATAAGAGAGGTACCCATGTTAAAAGAAAGAGTAATGGCTGCTATTGAAGATGTCCGCCCTTCTTTACAGATGGACGGTGGAGATATTGAGCTTGTAGACGTAGACGAATCGGGAAAGGTCACCGTTAAGCTTACAGGAGCTTGTCATGGTTGCCCCATGTCGCAACTTACACTAAAACAAGGGGTAGAACGATACCTAAAGAAAGTAGTTCCCGAAATTAGCTCGGTAGAATCTCTTTAAAAAGAATTCCTTTAAACGGAATTTATCCACCAATGGAAATTTCTGCCCTTAGAAGAAGCGCTTAATCGGTACGTAGGCGTTTTCTCTGCTTCCTAGGGTAATTTTACCTTACTCTTAAGTTTACTTAAAGGCAAAGAATCATTTTTATAATTGTTCCTTGAAAAAATATGTAAATAGTGTAGATTTATAGTATCATTGCTTTTCGCAGAGGAACTGGAGCATGTCAAACCTAGAACAAAAACGCTTTCTTAAAAAATTTCCTAAAGTGGAATTGCACCGTCATTTAGAAGGTACCTTTGATCTTCCCACCTGGCATAAAATAGCCTTAAAGAACCAGTTGGATGTTCCCACAGACTTTACTTCCTTTAAGAAGTATGTCCAGTTCCCAAAGGAATCTAATCCTGATTTTCAGCTTTTTCTCTCAAAATTCAAAAACGATTGGTACCGTTCTCATGACGATATATACGAAATCACTTATGCATCAGTAAAAAATTTATACAAAGACGGGATATTCTATATAGAACTACGCTTTTCCCCCGAACATTTCTCCCTTCAGAATAACTATGATCGAAAGGAAATTACCCGCCTTATCGTAGAAGCAGGAAATAAAGCAGCTAGAGAAACTGGAATCCACATACGATATCTCATAACTCTAAACAGAGGCAAGCAAGATCAGGAAGGAATGCTTAAATTATATGAAGCTCTTTCGACCTTAAACCTTACTGAAATTGTCGGCTATGACTTAGCTGGTGATGAACAGAATTTTTCCCTTTCTCTTTTTTCCGATCTTTTTAAAACGATTCATAAGGATGGCGTGTATAAGTATACCATTCACGCAGGAGAGGTTACCCCTTCTTCGGAAATTTGGGCGGCCATAGAAATGGGCGCTTCCCGAATTGGACATGGAACAGCTACCATTACGGATACTCCCTTGCAGGAAACTCTTAAGAAACAATTCATTGCATTAGAACAATGTATCACCTCGAACTATCAAACCGGCTCCTGGCCAGATGAAACCAACCATCCCTTAGGAAGCCTGTTCCGATTAGGCGTTCCTGTTACCATCAATTCCGATGACCCTACTATTCAAGATACCGATCTTTCAGATGATTACTGGAAAGCAGCAAAATATTTTCATTTTGGGATAGAAGAATTTACCGCATTAAATGTGACGGCAATTCGGTCGGCCTTTTTAAAGGAAGAAGAGAAACAAAAGTTAGAGAGGGAGTATTTAAAGAAGGTAGAAGAAGAGAGGAAAACCTTCTCTTTTTAGATCAGATCGAATGTTTCACGTGAAACATGTTTCTAGTACCCTGAAGCTTGTTGAATTGGAAAAAACGGGAGTTGTAATAAAATCTTCCCTTTTCCTGCTAGCCCCTACGAACAACACCTCTTTTTGCTTCGAAAAGCTTCTACCTCTATCTTCCCCCATGTTTAGGGGTTCTTTCTTTTTCCCTGCCTTAGCTTCCCGGTTATACCCCACCAGGAGGGATAGTCGTTTTTCCCCCACCATCGGATCTCGAGCCGTCGAGGCGAACCGTAAACCCACCTTCCCCCCTATCCTTC
>JBDNDI010000077.1:0-9404 GCA_046719195.1 Spirochaetales bacterium
CAGTACGATATCCATATCGTATGCCGGTATAACGGGCTAGATTCGCGCTAGCTTCGGCCGTCGCAATCGTGTAGTACACCGGTGCGTAGTACTCTAGCATGGAGAGGTGAATGGGGAGCACTTCATACCCAAGAGAAGAAAGAGCTTCCTGCATATTTCGGTAAGCCCGGTCAACTTCTGGGTCTAAGCCTAATTCTCCTGTAAGTACCCCAATACGCCGTACCTGCGCCCCCGCTTCCTTCGGCTTCCCTTCCTGCGAAGTCTCTTGTCCAAACTCCGCCGCCTCCGATCTATTTTGTTTAGGCCATGAGGGTTCCTCTTCCTCGGACAAGGAAGTTTGATCCCGTTCGTCCTGACCCCGGATTAAGTGAAACACCTCTTCGGTAATATCTACAGTGCTAGCTAAAATCCCAACTACGTCTAAGGAAGAAGCGTAGGCAACTAACCCATAACGAGATACGGCCCCATAGGTAGGCTTCAGGCCGTAAACACCACAGAAGGCTGCGGGTTGACGTACTGACCCTCCTGTATCAGAGCCGAGGGAAAAAGGAACCATTTTAGCCGCTACTGCAGCCGCACTACCCCCAGAAGAACCTCCTGCCACACGGCTTATGTCCCAGGGATTGTTGGTTTGCTTGTAAGCTGAAGTATCTGAGGAAGAACCCATTCCAAACTCATCTAGGTTGGTCTTTCCCACTACTACAGCCCCTGCTTGCTGCAGTCTTTCCACGGCTGTGGCTGTATAGGGACATTGGAACCCTTTTAGGATTTTCGAGCCACAGGTTAAATGAAAACCCCGTACAGCAATAATATCTTTTACCGCAAAAGGTACCCCCTGTAAGGGTCCCTTAGGATTACTGTCCTTTTTTGTTCGATAGGGATCAAACTCAATAAAAGCCCCCACCTTTGCCTCGGTCTGTTGGACATAGACTATGTACTGTTCTACTTTTTTAGGATCAGCTAAGAAACCGATCCATGCGTCGAGGGAACTCATACTGCCTCACAGAATATTAGGAATTACTATAAAACGATCCTCTGTTTCCGGAGCGTTTTCTAGCAGAGCTTCGGTATTAGGATAGGGGACTATCTGATCAGCCCGGGTGCGATTTTCTCGCACTAAGGCATGTGTTGTAGGTTTAAGATCGGTTATGTCTACTTCCATCATTTTAGAAAAGTACGACAACAGTTGCTCTACCGCAAATTGAAGTTTCTCGTACTTTTCTTCCTGCAAATCTAGATAGGCTAATGCAGCTGTAATCCGAAGTTCTTCTTGATTCATTCTGAAAGAACTTGTACTATCTACATCGATCTCTGTCAAGAAAGAAATATTTTCATACTATAAAAATAAATAATTTATTTGACTAAGAGCCTAATATACGATATTCTAATATAACAGCTTGAGGAAAACACGTGAACAGGAAAGACTTTCCCACTATACATTTTTACGATCAGGATTTTGTCGATCTATACGATCAGACCTGGGCTTGGATCCAGGATTTCATGCAAAAAAGTACACCGGAGAATGGGTTTCAAAAGCAGTATTTTAATTATCCTGAGAATAAAACAATTAATCAGTTTGAATCCATCCTATCCACCTTTTTCCTGGTATACTCTAACCGCTTTTTCCCTGCCACCCCTCAACTCGATAACTTCTACGAAAAACAAGAGCCTTCCGGCGCTATTCGTTCCGATTACAGTGTTACGGATGGGAAACCCGTATTTCACAAAGACAATCCCGAAGGAATAAACCCTCCTCTTTTCTCCTGGGCAGAGTTTAACATCTACCACAAAGTGGGTAATAAAAAACGGATTCGGGACATTATGCCCATTCTCGAAAAGTATTTTGCCTGGATAGAGGCCACTTTTCGGAGGGAAAACGGTTTGTTTGAAGTACCCTTATCGGCTACAAAAATGGAAAACAGTCCTAGAAAGGGCCTAGCGTATCCGGTAGATTTTAATGCCCAAATGGCCATCAATGCCCTGTATATGTCCGAACTAGGAGATTTGCTGAACGATAAGGAAATCAGTTTCCGATACAAACGGCAGTACTTTACTCTAAAAACTCGCATTAACGGCTTAATGTGGAACGAAGAGGATGGTATTTACTACGACCTGGATAAAAACGGGCAACAGATAAAAGTAAAAACCGTTGCTTCTTTCTGGCCTCTACTTGCAGAAATACCCAACGAAGCTAAGGCAGAAAAACTCATTGCCCACCTAAAAAATCCCCAAACCTTTGGCACCGAGCATCCTTTTCCCACCCTGGCTGCCGATGAACCCATGTTTGAAAAAGGTGGAATGGGCTTCCGAGGTTCGGTGTATCCTCCTTTTACTTTTATGGTTATTAAGGGCTTGGAGAAGTACAATCAGCATGAGTTAGCTCGTTCTAGCGCTATACGCCACCTGTACTATATGGTAGACACCCTTCATCCAGTGGGGAAAGATAAAGGAAACGTTTGGGAAGCCTATGCCCCCCGTTCCGAAGGTCCGGCCAAGTGGCAGGGAAAGGAAGGGTTTCCCCGACCTAGATTTCTTCCCTACACCGCTCTTTCTACCATTACGCTAATGATAGAAAATGTCATTGGCCTTTCTATCAGTTTACCTCGAAAAACCGTAGATTGGATTATCCCCACCTTAGAAATAATGGGGATCGAAAATCTTTCCCTAAAACGAAACTTTATTACCATTCTTAGTAACAAGAGTAACCGGGGTTGGGAAATCCGTCTAGAATCGGAGAAGCTCTACTATTTCACCATAGATATCTTAGGTGATAAGCGGAAAACCCTTCCTATCCCTTCGGGGAAATGTTCCATGCTTATTGACAAACTGTAGTTTTTCGGGAAAACCTTCCCTATGGAACCGTATTTCCCTGAGGATGAGTACACAACTTCTGCTAAAGCGCCTCGTTTTCTAGGTACTACCCTGTTTGGGTGGAGCCGCTGGAATCTTTACTTCCGGTTCTTCCGGATAGTGCTTCGCTCTCGTGCACTGGCTGTTCGATCTGCCTATGACGATGAAGCTCTAGCGGATCAATCGTATCGCATCATAAAAGCGGTGGAAGGCTGTGGGGGGGTACTGCACCTGAAAGGCCTGAATTATATACGGCAAACTCCGGGGCCGGTTGTTTTTGTAGCGAACCACATGAGCACCCTAGAAACGGTTATTCTTCCTGCCATTATTACTCCCCTGAAATCCACCTCCTTTGTGGTAAAAGACTCTCTAGTAAAAGGACCGGTGTTTGGGCCTATTATGCGAAGTCTAGACCCTATTGCAGTAACCCGAAAAGACCCCCGAAAAGATTTAACAGAGGTATTGGAACAGGGAGCCCGCATCCTAGCCAAAGGAAGGTCCCTGGTTATTTTTCCCCAGAGCACACGTTCCTACGAGTTTGATCCTTCCCGATTCAATACCCTTGGAGTAAAACTCGCTTCAAGAGCTCAGGTTCTCGTAATTCCCCTAGCCTTGAAAACCTCCTTCTGGGGAAACGGACTGCTTCTGCGAGGATTTGGGAAGCTTAACCGTCAAGACCCGATACATTTTGAGTTTGGCCCCCCTATCCCCATTACAGGCAGAGGCAAAGAAGAGCATCGTAAAATTGTAGACTTTATTTCCTCTCGTCTTGCAGGTTGGGGAGTTCCAGTACTTTCCACCCCTGTTCATACCTCCGGTGAAGGGCTTGCAGGAACAACAGAATAATGGGCGAATGTCACCCTTCCCTATCCCTTAAGAAATCACCTCAACAGGAAGTCTAAATTAACTGCAGCGCTAGGTGCACCATAGAATCAAAGGTCCGTTCTCTCTCTTCAGCGCTTGTGGCTGTCTTCTTAGGTAAGCTGTCACTTACCGTAAGTATCGAAAGGGCCTGTATCTTATACTTAGCCGCTAGGGTATAGAGTATGGCCGATTCCATCTCTACCGCTAGCACTCCGTATTCAGCCCATAGCTTCCATCCATCCGGATCATCATCATAAAAAGTATCGCTAGAGAGGATATTTCCTGCACGCACCGGAATACCCAAATTCTCCGCAGCCTCGTAGGCTTGCAATAAAAGAGAAAAATCGGCAATCGGTGCATAGTCCATCCCTTTGAATCGTAAACGGTTTACGGAGGAATTGGTGCAGGCTCCTACCGCTAATACCACATCTCGTAAAGCTAAATCTTCCTGCAAGGCTCCGCAACTCCCGATTCGTATGAGTTTTTTCGCTCCATAGGAATGGATTAATTCATGTACATAAATCCCTATCGAGGGTATACCCATACCGGTACCCTGAACTGACACCCGTTGTCCCCGGTAAGTACCGGTAAATCCCAGCATGTTCCGTACCTGGTTGTAACATACCGGACTTTCCAGGAATTTCTCTGCCACATACTTTGCCCGTAAAGGATCGCCGGGCAAAAGAACCGTTTCTGCTATATCTCCCATTTTTGCACCGATATGCACACTCATTACTTCCTCCCTTACCTTGTCAAAACTCTTTCTGCAACGTAAGATACAATCATGCAATTAAAAGATAAAGTAGCCCTCATCACTGGAGGGGGTACAGGCCTAGGTCGTTCCATTGCCTTACAACTAGCAAAGGAAGGAACACACGTTGTTATTAACTATTCCCGGTCCAAAGAGGAAGCTGAGCAAACAGCCCGGGAAGTCCGCAATGTAGGGGTGCGGTGCCTGACTCTGCAGGCAGATGTATCCATCCCCATCGAAGGGGAACGGATGATCCAGGAGGTAGAAAAACAATGGGGTCAGTTAGATATTCTAATTAACAATGCAGGAACTACAAAGTATGTCCCCTTCACCGACCTGGCGGGTTTAGACGAGGAAGACTGGATACGCCTTTTTAAAACCAACTGTATGTCCAACTTTTTCCTTGCTCGATCCGCAGTTCCTCTTATGAACCGTAATGAAGGCGGTTGTATTATCAATACCGTTAGTATTGCCGGTATTCGTCCCTCCGGTAGTAGTATTGCTTATGCAGTTTCCAAATCCGCTCAAATTCACTTAACCAAATGCTTGGCCTTAGCCCTTGCACCTACCATCCGGGTCAATGGTGTAGCGCCCGGCTTGCTATTAACCCGCTGGGCAGCCGGTTTCTCTGAAGAGCGGATAAAAGCTATGGAAAACAATGCCTTATTGAAAAAAACCCCCGATGTGGATGAAACCGCTTCTACTTATCTGTACCTTGCTCGGAATGAAAGTATTACAGGTCAGATCATTATTGTGGATGCGGGTACGGTTGTCTAAACCCTTTTGCCTAGAGGAGCCCTCCCGGCATGTATAAGGCCATTGAACCTAAAGAACAGTTGACTACTGCAGTTGTAAGACAAATAAAAGATTTGATCCGGGAACAGCATTTAAAACCCGGGGACAAACTGCCCAATGAGATGGACCTCTCAAAAATGTTCGGAGTCAGCCGGCCTACCATCCGGGAAGCGATTAAAAGCCTCATTTCCCAAAATATCGTTTCCATTCGCAGAGGCCGGGGAACCTTTGTGTGTGAAACTCCGGGGCTAGTACCGGATCCTCTAGGTTTCGATTTCATTCATTCCTCGGAACTGCAGGTGGCCCTTACGGAAGCGCGTCTTATTATTGAACCTGGTGCAGCCCGTCTTGCAGCCCGGAATGCGGATGCTAAAGATATAGAGGGAATAGAAAACTTGCTGCAGGAGATGGAGCAATCTGTTCAAATGCAGCATGTGCGTATCACCAAAGAGCTAGAGTTTCACCGCAGTATAGCTAGGGCTACAAAAAATCCTGTTATTGTACGGATTGTCCCTTTGATAATGGAAGCGATACAGAAAACATACCGGGATGCTCCCCGTACTCCAGAGGACCATAGGCAAGCCCTCGAAGAACATAAAAAAGTATTACAGGCTATCCAAACCCACGACCCGGAGGGGGCTTACCAGGCCATGAAAGAGCACCTAGAAAACAGTTTACAGCGTACCCTAATGAAAACTAAAGTTTCCTTTTCTAAAGCTAAAACCTAATGAAACACAAGGCACTAAAAGCAGTGTACCCCCTTGGGCAAGGTTAATGAAAAAGAAGAATACAGGTGGTTCGCACTGATAAACTAAAGAAGGGTAAGCCTATTTTTTCGATCTTTTTAAAGCTTTAACCGAATACCATATGGAAAATATGGCAAACCCATAAAACATCAGGGCTAGGGGAGATTTAAATAACACAGTCCAATCCCCATGAGAGATAATCAACGCCCGACCTAATTCCCTCTCCGCCATAGGCCCTAAAATTAATCCTAAAATCGTGGGAGCAGCAGAAAATCCATGCTTTTTCATAGAATATCCTACTACACCAAAGACTACGGCTAGCCCCATGTCGTACACACTGTTACCATAAGAATAGGCACCCAAAAAACAGAGAGCTAAAACCAAAGGGTATAGTATCCCGACAGGCACTTTCAGTACTTTAGGGAATAAGGGGATAGTTATTAATCCTAGGAGAAGAATTAAAAACTGAGAGAGCATAAACCCGGCAAACAGGGCGTGAATTATCTGAGGCTTCTGAGTAAATAAAAGCGGGCCAGGTTGTACCCCAATGAGAAGAAGGGCTCCTAACATTATGGCAGTAACTACATCCCCCGGAATTCCTAAGGTTAACATGGGAATCATGGCTCCGCCAGTGGTACCATTATTCGCCGCTTCCGGCGCAGCAATACCCGCTAGTTCTCCTGTTCCGAACCTCTCCGGGTTTTTAGAAAACCTTCGGGCCTCATTGTACGCCATAAAGGAAGCAATGGCACCACCAGTGGCAGGAATAATCCCTATTACAGTCCCTAGCAGAGAAGAACCTAAAATGACTTTTACTAAACCCTTTAATTCCTTCCAGCTGGGCAAACTACTCTTTATTCGTTCGGTATGAGGGTGGAAAAGCTTTCCTATATTTTCTAACTGGAGGAATACTTCTGAGAAAGCAAATAGCCCGATTAGAACAGGCACCATAGGGAAACCGGTAAGGAAACGGGTAATACCAAAGGTAAAGCGGGGAGTACCAAGGGTAGGATCTAACCCTACCATAGCTAACAATAAACCGAAAAAACCTGAAATCAACCCTTTTAGTAAAGAAGTAGTGGATACACTAGCCATAATGGTAAGGCCGAAGATCATTAGGGCAAAGTACTCTGAGGGTCCAAACTTTAGGGCAAGTTTAGCCAATTGAGGAGATAGGAAAATTAAACATAGGGTAGACACAACTCCGCCTGCCGTAGATGCGATGGTAGATATGGCTAGCGCTTTACCGGCTTTTCCCTGTTTAGCTAGAGGATATCCATCGAGTACGGTGGCTGCCGCAGAGGGTGTGCCCGGTGTAGATATGAGAATGGCAGATATGGATCCCCCATACATGGAACCACAGAACATACCGCTCATCATAATCAGAGCTTCGGCGGGTTCGACATATAGAAGAAAGGGTAACAGGAGAATGATTCCTGTAGAACCTGAAAGACCGGGAAGACATCCGACAATTATTCCCCCCGCAACCCCTATAAACAGAAACGGAAAATGGTTAAATACATATAGAAGCCCTTCCAATGCTGCCTGCATACCCATCACCCTAGGTTGGACACCGGTAAAGGAACCCGGAAGATAATTCGAAACAAATAGTACAGTAGACCCGAACTCAGTAAACTCACTAAAAGGATCCGGACTATACGTTTTTCCCCAAAAAGAACCATAGTTACCCCAATGAAGGGAGGAGTAGCTACCAGGTAGCCCACGATATCAATCACAGATACATATCCAAAGGAAGCAAGAGAAATACCTATCAGGGCTAACGGGAGCTTAAGTTTTTTCCTCTCTTGACTTTTGTATCCCCGCCTTATACTTCCGAAGCCCTCTCCGGTAGATGGCTCACCAGAGGGGATATCTATTATAGAAGCCTTCAAACTCTTTTCTCCGCTGTCCTGCGCTTTTCTTTTTAATAAGATCTTGATCCCGGAAATAGCCAAACTTACGGACAGAAACAATAGACAGATACTGATAAACTGGGGATACAACCGGGGGTCTATCCCCCGTTGCTCTGCCGGCAAGGTAAAGGTAGAGAAAAAAAACACGCCGGCCAAAGCAGCTAACAATACTCCATAGAACAGGTTAACCATATTTTTAGTATACTCCCAAGAGACGCATTTTAAATAGCGTTATTTACACCCTTCTTGGCTTTTATTGCCCCCGGCTCCAACCTTCTGTATTTATTTATACTTGGTACCGAGCTTGGCAGATTTAACTATGGTTTCATAGAACTGGTTTTCCCGTTCCACGAGTTTCTTAAAATCTGCTGTACTGTGATAGTCTAATAGGATCCCCGCTTTTTCGGCCAAAGCTTTGAACTCCGGATCTTCCATTGCTGCTTTAAAAGCATCGTGAATCTTTTTAATCCGTTCAGGTGGAGTGCCTTTCAATGCCGCCAACCCTCTCCATTGCCCCATAGCAAAATCGATTCCCTGCTCCTTGGCAGTAGGATAATCCGGGAACTGGGGCAATCGTTTATCGGTAAATACCCCTAAGCACTTAAGTTGACCGGCAGCTAACTGGGCAACCCCTTCAGGTGGGCCAACAGTAATAGCATCTACCTGACCCGCCACAGCCGCGGTTACGGTTGGCCCTCCACCAGCATGAGGTACATGGTTAAACTTGCAACCAGCTACCGATTCAAACGCCAAAGCAATCATGTGGGTACCCCCACCGGATCCAGCATTCCCTAGGTTTACCTGGCCGGGTCGTTTTTTTGCATCTGCCACTAAATCCCGCAAATCCTTGTAGGGTGAGTTGGCCGGAGCCAGAAACCATACGGGCGCGGTTGAAATATTAATAATAGGTTCAAAACTATTGGCATCGTAGGGGGTTTGCTGCATGTGGGTTACGGTTATGGACGGTGTTGCCCAGGCTACGATGTAGTGTCCGTCGTTTCGTTTGGTTAGGGCTTCTACATATCCGGGAACAGCAGCTCCACCGGCTTTGTTGGTAATAATTATGGGAACGCCCAAATACTTGGGAATAACTGTGGTAAAGGTACGGAATACAATATCCGTTGCCCCACCGGCAGCCCAGGGAACCATAATCTCCACTTCCCGGCTCGGAAACTTTTCCTCCTGTTTCCCTTCGCTTGAAATGGGTAGGACTAGGCTTAGCAATAGCACTAGCAGCAGCCCTAGCCGAACAAAATTGTTTGATCTTTTCATAGATCCCTCCTCCTATAAATACCTAAAATACACTAACCCTTGGAGCCAACTATCTCCTGGATCCTATCTGCCGACAACGTCGGACTGTCGACAGGCGGACTTCGCCCCGCTCGCCGAGCGCTTCCGCCCCACGGCAGGCCAGCCCGCGCAGGCGGGCTTCGCCCCGCTCGCCGAGCGCTTCCGCCCCACGGCATTCCAGCCCGCACAGGCGGG
>JBDNDI010000078.1:0-9231 GCA_046719195.1 Spirochaetales bacterium
TGACAGCGTAACTATTGTACGAAACAAAGATTATTTTGATAAGAATATTAAAGCAAATGCGGACAAGATCGTCTTCAAGACCATTAAAGATCCTTCTGCTCTGAAAACAGCCTTCCTGAATAAAGAAACCGGATATTATAATCCCCAGAAAGCGAAACAACTCTTCGACTCCCTACCCGCTTCTTTTAAACAACCGGGTTCTTTGAAATGCACCGCCCTTTCGGGTAGTGTCCACGTGAAAGAAGCCCTGGTAGTTAAGGATCAGGTAAAAAAGGCTTTGGGGGTAGACTTAATCACCATCGAACAGGTAGCCCTTTCTGAGCTAGCTAGCCGGCGTAGAGAATCGGATCCAAAGGTGTGGGACCTTCTAGTGAACTGGACCCAAACGGATGACAGCTACTACATCTTTGTAGCCTTTGATGGTTTCAATACTTCCCTGCTACACGACACGAAATACTACTCTAAGGATGCCCAGGAGTGGATAGATAAAGGCAACTCCCTACCTAATGGCCCGGACCGGCATGTAGCGTATCAAAATGCCCAGAAAGCGATTCTAAAGGCAGTTAAGCGGGTACCGCTTGTAGCAATTATGGGGATCTCTGCTTCCCAGCATAACATCGAAGGGGTGGAAATATCTCCTTCCGGTTCTTTCAAATTGAAAAATGCGATGAAGGTGGCAGCAAAAAAATAAGAACGAGGAGCTAATGGTTCGCTATATTTTCCATCGGTTGATTCAGTTAATTCCGGTAATTCTCGGAGTTACACTTATTGTATTTACCTTAACATATATTTCCCCGGGAGATCCGGCTCGTTTGTTACTTCCATAGGATGCCTCCGATGAGGATGTGGCACAGCTGAAACATGCCATGGGGCTGGATCGATCCTTCCTCGTGCAGTACTACCATTTCCTGTTTGGATACGATGGCCCGGGGGATTCTTTCGATTACAAGGGACTCTTTGCCCTAGATCTCGGAAGATCGTATGTTTCGAATAGACCGGTATTTGGAACCATATTGGAACGGTTCCCCAATACCGTCCTTCTTTCAACCGTGGCTCTCTTCTTAGCAATCCTTGTATCTATACCCTTCGGGATCATATCTGCCACCCGCCAGTACTCGAAAACAGATATGATTGTTACTGTTCTTGCTTTAGTGGGTATATCCATGCCAGCCTTTTGGCTCGGCATGGTATTAATATGGATCTTTTCTGTACAATTAAAACTCTTTCCCTCTCTCGCCGTGCCTTCCAATCCTTTATCGATTGTATTACCCGCCGTTACCCTTGCCGCCATGAGCACCGCTGTGCAAACCCGTATGACGAGGTCATCCATGCTAGAAGTGATGCGACAGGACTACATTCGTACTGCCCGGGCTAAGGGATTAGAAGAGTCTGTGGTGATCCGAAAGCATGCTTTGCGGAACGCTTTGATTCCTGTGGTAACGGTGGTGGGTCTACAGGTAGGTCAATTGCTTGTAGGAGCTGTACTTACCGAAACAGTTTTTTCCTATCCCGGAATCGGCACTATTATGGTGGATGCCATAAACCGAAAAGACACTCCGCAGATTCTAGCCTCGGTGGTTTTTATGGCCTTGATCTTTGCCCTAGTGAATCTAATCGTCGATTTCCTGTATGCCTTTATTGACCCTAGGATAAAAGCCCAGTACATCCATACGGGTAAATTCAGAAAAGGAGGGCTGTTCCGTGTCTTTTGTAGAAAAAACTAAGCCTTCCGAAAAGACTAGGGTTACAAACAAAATAAGGAAACATCGACCCAAGGCAGGCGGACGAGTACAGAGAACACCCTGGGAGGAGTTTTGGTACCGATTTCGCAAAAACCGGCTTGCCGTTGCAGGGTTATGGGTGATTCTCGTATATATTCTCATTGCTACCTCTGCAGATCTATTCTACTCTTGGGATTTTGTAGTGGGAAATCAGATTCCCAATGCTTTCTCACCAGTGGGGACTAAAGCTCTTGTGGAAGTGGAGGGTAAAAAGGTAGAGCATTTATACCTCCTAGGAGCGGATAATTTTGGGCGGGATGTTCTTGGACGGATGATACATGGGGCCCGGGTTTCCATGGTAATAGGGTTCGTAACGATTATCTTTGCCGTCTTGGTGGGGGGAACCTTAGGAGCGCTAGCCGGGTTCTATGGGGGTGTGTTGGAAACAGTGATCATGCGGGGAGCAGATATTCTTCTAGCCATACCCAACATGCTGTTTGCTTTGGCCATTGTTGCATCATTAGGGCCTAGCTTCCAGAACTTGCTATTAGCTATCGGGATTACTTCTATTCCCGTATATGTTCGCTTGGTGAGAGCTTCGGTTCTAACGGTCAAAGATCAAGAGTTCGTAGAAGCAGCCCGTGCCCTAGGGGCAAGGGATACGCGGATTATCATCCGGCATGTCCTTCCCAACTGCATGGCACCGGTAATCGTCCAGGCGACTTTGGGTATTGCCCAGTCGATTTTATCGGCAACGTTTCTTTCTTTCCTAGGTTTGGGGATCCAACCTCCAGCACCCGAATGGGGAAACATGCTATCGGAGGCTCGACCTTACATTATAAGCGCTCCTCATACCTTACTGTTCCCTGGCCTTGCCATTATGACAGTAATCCTTGCCTATAATCTAGTGGGGGACGGGTTACGGGATGCTATAGATCCAAAGCTTCGAAGATAACGGAAAGGACACAGGGGAGTAACACAGCTATCTATCAGGAATTTACATGTTCAGTACCATACGGATGAAGAAGTAAGGAGTACAAAGAATGGGACCTGCGCAGTGGTCTGCATGGGTAGTACCATACACCGGAACCTCCTCTAAAGCTTGCGCCCAGGTTACTGCCGCGGGAGAATGAGTATGGGTAATCCCTCGAATACCCGGAAAAGAGCAATACAGAATCCTATGAGTAGGTGCATCCGAGGAAGGGCGCCGAGTTCCCCACACAACCTTCCCTTCTAAGTCTACTACGACCATGTCCTCCGGAGTTAACCGTTCATAGGGGACACCGGAGGGTTTTATGGCAAACAAACCCTTTTCCTCATCGAAGGCAGAAACATTCCCCCAGGTAAAAATTACCAGGTTGTACTTTGGGAGAAGCAGGTTGGCTTCCCAAGCTTCTTCCCGAAGGGACTTGTAGGATTCCATTCGGTTCTCCCCTTACTTTAGCCCTTTCCCTAAGGACCAGTACAAATCATTCCACCGAAGCTCCTGTTTAAACCCTTCCATATCTGTCAACCCTTCGTCTATTACCACAGCTTCGATTCCCATCATTTCGGCCCAATCCAAAAGGTATTCTTTCCCAATCGCTGTGGAAAATACAGTGTGGTGGGCTCCCCCTGCCAGTATCCAAGCTTCTAACCCTCGATGGAAATCCGGTTCCGGTCTCCAAAGCACCCGTGCTACGGGCAATCGGGGCATATGATTCTTTATGGGTAAAGATTCTACAGGATTGATTAGCAACCGGAATCGATTTCCAAGATCGATGAGAGAACCATTTATTGCTTTCCCCTTCTGTCCGTCAAATACCAGGCGGGCAGGGTCAGCCTTGCCACCGATGGAAAGGGGATGAACTTCAATTCTAGGTTTCGAAGCGGCAACGGAGGGACAGATTTCCAGCATATGGGCGCCTAATACGGCTTCCTTCCCCTTCTCCAGATGATAGGTATAATCTTCCATGAAGGAAGTTCCCCCTCTCAAACCTGATGCCATGACTTTAACGGCTCGGACCATAGCTGCAGTTTTCCAATCCCCTTCGGCACCGAATCCGAAACCGCCCTCCATCATTCGCTGGACCGCAAGCCCCGGTAACTGTTTTAAGCCATGCAGGTCCTCAAAGGTGGTAGTAAAGGCTATCCCGTTATGAGCCTCTAAAAATTTGCGTAAGGTAATTTCAATCCGAGCCTGGTACTGTATTGCTTCTAAAGAAGCTGGATCTTTGGGTAAGACGTACCGATCGGTATATTCTTCCATGAGGCTCTTTACCTCGGATTCCGAAACTTCTTGTACTTCCTTAGCCAGCTCCCCAACTCCCCACCCGTTCACAGACCACCCAAACATAATCTGAGCCGAAACTTTGTCTCCCTCGGTTACAGCGACTTCCCGCATGTTGTCTCCGAACCGGAGGATCTGCCCCCGGTTCCCATCGGCAACCGCGCAGGTTACCCGCATCCAGATGTTAAGCTTTTCCCGCACCTCTTCATCCATCCAGTGGCCTACCACCACCTTTCGGGGAAGTCTCATGCGGGCATGAATAAACCCATGTTCCCTATCTCCATGAGCGGACTGGTTCAGATTCATAAAATCCATATCAATGGTATCCCAGGGAATTTCCCGGTTGAACTGGGTATGAAGATGAAGCAATGGCTTCCGGTTTACCGAAAGGCCTCGGATCCACATCTTGGAGGGAGAGAAGGTATGCATCCAGGTTATTACCCCTACGCAGGAAGGGTCAGCGTTAACCTCTTCAAATAGTTTTAGGATTTCCGCTGGAGTTTTCAACACTGGTTTCCATACAAACTTGCAAGGAAATCTGCTATCTGCATTAAGAGCATCTACCATTTGCTTGGAATGCACATCTACCTGCTTTAGGGTTTCTTCCCCATACAGGTGCTGACTTCCAGTTAAAAACCATACCGTATACTTGGAAAGATCGATCATACCCATTCTCCTATTCTTTTATTGGGGTTAGGTTATCTTCAATAAACTGGCCTAGTTTCCTATATTGCTCATACAACCGATGATACGGCTCTTTGAGTGCTTTTTGGGGATAGTAAGTCTTTTCTATCGATGGTACGAACACTTCCTGGGCTTTTTCGGCTGAAGGATACAACCCCCCAACCACGGATCCGAACATGGCTGCTCCAATAGCCACAGTCTGATCGTTGGAAAGCACATCAATCGGAGCCTGCAATACATCGGATAGGATCTGCATTACTAGGGTAGACTTTTTAGCTACCCCGCCGATTCCCACAATTCGGGAGATTTCTACCCCTTCTTCCTGAAAGCGGTCTACGATGGCCTTTGCCCCAAAAGCCGTACCTTCGATTAAGGCCCTGTATACCCTGGGCGCATCGGTTCCTAAACTAATTCCTGTAATAGCTCCTTTAAGAAACTGATTAGCGAAAGGAGTGCGACGTCCGTTCATCCAATCAAGGGATAGTAAAGTCGAATCACCTACAGGTATTTCGGATGCTGCCTTCTCCAATTGAGGAAGTAGATTCTCTTCTAAGTGTTGAAAGGCCTTAGAAGAAACTCCTTCTTGTTGAGCAAGGGCATGATACACCGGCCACAGTAAAAGGGAACGGTACCAGGCGTACACGTCTCCAAAGGCACTTTGACCTGCTTCGTACCCTAAATATCCGGGGAGGATCGACCCGTCCACCTGTCCACAGATACCTGCCACAGGATGCTCGTCTCCCTTGGGTAACGGACCTACTGTCATATCGCAGGTGCTTGTCCCGATTACCTTTACCATAACACCTGGCCGAACCCCGGCACCAGCAGCACCCATATGCGCATCATAAGCCCCTACGGCCACAGGAATACCCGCTTTTAACCCTAGCCTCTTTGCCCATTCCTCTGAAAGCTCGCCGGCTTTCACATCGCTAGTCCACGTTTCTTTCCCCAAGGTTTCCCGAATCCTGACTAATTCCGGATCTAGCGCTTTAAAATATTCTGCTGAAGGATACCCGTCCCATTCCTTGTGCCACATGGCTTTATGTCCCATGGCACAGCGACTCCGCTTCAAGTTTTTCAGGGAAGAATTGCCAGTTAACAAGGCAGGCATCCAGTCACAATGCTCGACAAAGGTAACGGCTTTTTCCTTGATCCGCTTGTTTGTTTTAAACAGGTGAAGGATCTTTGCCCAGAACCACTCAGCTGAATACACCCCTCCAATGAACCGGGTATAATCCACCCCACCCCAGCTTTTAGCATGCTGGGTAAGAGATAGCGCTTCTGCTACGGAGGTGTGATCTTTCCATAGAACGAACATAGCATCGGGATCCTCCGAATACTCCGGTAGCAAGGACAACGGAGTCCCCCTTTCATCGGCAGCTATCGGGGTAGATCCGGTGGTATCGATCCCGATTCCCCGTACCCTCTCTCCAGCACCTTTTCCTCCCTTTGCCACGCATCCCCGAACCGCTTCTTCTAACGTCTCAATGTAATCTAAAGGGTGCTGCCTATATTGATCCTTCCTAGGATCGCAATACAATCCCTTCTTCCATCGGGGGTAATAAGCCACGTAGGAAGCGACTTCTTGTCCGTTAGTTCCATTAATAAGCACTACTCGGCAAGAATCCGTACCAAAGTCTATACCCAGGACTAGATCAGACATTTGTGCTTGCATAAGGCCTCCCTTCGTTTTAAAACAATTTTATCCATCCCCTTCTGCATATATCTTATATAATGATTATTACTCTTCCACCCTTTTTAAAATTTTTCAACTGCCCTAGGAGCGATTATTTTCTTAGTAAACCTCCATTGCCTCTACTGATAGCTCCATGTCCGGAGATACGTCGGAAAGCAAATTCTCCTTAAAATATATATGAATGGGTACAGGAATATTCCGTTCAATCTGTTGTTGAAGTACCCCATGTCGATACAACTGATACACTGCCTGATATCCTTGATAAGCAGGTCGTTGAGAAATTAACACATCGATCAATCCCTCCCGTAGGAGTCGTTCATTTTCCGGTACCAGGTCATAGCCTATAATAGGAATATGTTTTTTCCCCCTTTTGTTTACCCATTCGGCAACAGAATGAACCGAGGCATTCGCCACAAAAATACCCCGTGGTTCGGGTATTTCCTGCAAGAGAGTACGTAAAAAACTATCTCTGGTCTCTTTGTGATCCATATCAATACAGGTTCGAACATCGATTTTACTGTCGGCATCCTGCGTATGCCAGTAAGAAAGGAATCCTTTTATCCTCTGATTAATATGAAAATCCTCGCTATGAGGAGTAATAACACAGTAGGTGCCTGCTTCTTTTAGGGCAAAAAGATGTAAAAGTTTTCCTGCAAGATACCCACCACTAAACGGTTCCTGTCCAATTTCAGTTACCGGTGAGACATTGGGCAAGGTTGCATCGAAAAATACATAAGGTAGGGATGAGGGGAACTGCATAATCCATTTGGATGTTTCTACCGGGACAACGGGAGCCAATATCAATCCATCGCAGAATTGCAGGGGAATACTCTCTTAAGGGGTTTGCCTTTCCGTTGTTAGGGATTCATTCAAAAGAGCTATCTACGCAAGACCCCTTCCGGAGCAATCTGTCAAATACGTTGTCCAAGACGATTTCCTGAAAAGTGCTTTCAATCGCTCCATCCGGCTAGAACTTTTTTCTTTCAGAATAGCAAACGGAACGATATTGACCTCCTGATAAAAGAAGGTAGAGGATTTATTCCCATCGAAATAAAAAACAGAGGCCATACCTAATTCAGATCTTATTAGAAGCCTCGAATTAGGCGGAATCTGTCAGGTAACCTTTGCCTGATCGAAAACCTAGCCTAGGACTAGCGTAGGACATATGTGGTTTGTCAGATACGGGCTGTAGGGTTGTAACTATCCGTTTTTACCCGTTCCAAACCCTTTAAGAGGTCCTGCACCGTTATTTCTGGATGATGGTACCGCTTACGGCCTTTGGTTTTTTTACCGAATTGAATAGCTTCTACAGGACAAAATTGAAGACAGGCTAAGCACTGCTCGCATCGATGATTCCAGGTGGGACGGCCTTTTATAAGGGTAATGTTCTTTACAGGGCAGAGTTGTGCACAGAGCCCGCAGGAAGTACAAGAATTTTCAACCAGAAAATTCTTATCCATTGAAGAAACCTGAGGAGCACTCATCCTATAGGCGACCTGGCTTAGGAGTACCCTTTGCCAGAGAGGCCCCATTTCCACAGGCTGAACCTTACCCGCTTTTACTGTCTCAACAAGTTGCAAAATCTTCTGTTCTGCGGCAGCAAATCGTTTCTTTTGTTTCTCCTCAGGTTCGGCCCCATCCCAGGGTATATAGTTAGAGGGCAGGGGAAGACTGAAACCTGAACCCAGCACAAGGCCCTCTTTTGCCACAGCTTTCTGCAGTTGGAGGAGAGTCCCTGCTACCTGGCCCGCATTTACGGCAACCGCAAAAAGATACTTTGGTGATAGTTTCCGAAGGTGGGGAAGAAACCGTAGGACTGCTGCAGGTACCCCCCAGATATACACGGGGAAAATAATACCAATCCCCTCTGGGGGAGTCTTCTCCTCCTGCTTTTCCCTTTCTATTTCTTCTCCCAGATTTAGCATACAGCGAATCTCCGCACCACCTAAAGCAGAAGATAATTTCCGGGCTACCCACAAAGAGTTACCTGTACCCGTGAAATAATACAACAAGGTTTTCATACCACCTCCTCTATAACTCTTTCCATAACGGATTTTAATAAACCAGTTTCTGCCAATAGATCGAGAACTGTGTAGCGGTTCCGGATTAATTGAGCCACAACAATTCCTTTTCGCACCTCTTCTGCGTCAAATCCTAGGTCTTTTGGTGCAGTGGGACACCCTGCAGTATATAGTCTTTCCTTTAGTTTCTCATAGGGGGGAAGAAGTTCTTTCCATTTTTCCTGAATAGACTTCCAAGAATTAAGAATTTTTTCTCTTCGAGCCTTAAGATGCTCTGGTCCGGGTGTTTTCTGAAGGATTACCCCTTTGATAGTCTCATAGGCTTTATCCTTCTTAAGGTATTTCCTTGCTTGCTCCAACCTCTTTTCTAGTAAATCCTCCAGGGATGTTTTATAAATGCTTTGTTCAACCTCTTCTATGGATAAATTGCTTACTTCCTGCATTAAAGCACAGGATAATAGACTTCCGAGGGCAACCTGATGTCCATGCAGCACCTTAGAAACGTTTGATTGGGTTTGCGTAATTTCCCAGGCATGACTGATTAAATGCTCCGTCCCCGAAGCGGGGCGGGAACCTCCATATAATTGGATACCAAGACCTGAAATCACCAATCCTTCATATAAAGAGCGTATTGCCTCCGGATCCCTGTTTTGTATATCTAATCTTCTATTTAGCAATTTAGATGCCCAGTCCCACATGGGGTTCCAAACCTCTCCCTTAAGAGGCTCTACCCCCAGCACATCCGCTAACACCCAGTCTAAGCAACTAAACAATTTTCCGATTAAATCCCCATACCCCGCAGAAATCAGCTCCGGTGGCGCATTTACAATAATCTCTTCT
>JBDNDI010000079.1:0-9173 GCA_046719195.1 Spirochaetales bacterium
TGCTCTTCCATGTATCTAATGCTAGGTATATCCTACCCGATCGGATTCGGTATTGGGTTTTACCCAACTGTTTTCTGCAAAGCCTCTACCTTGTCGGTTCGTTCCCAGGAGAAGGTATCCCGGCCAAAATGTCCATAACAGGAGGTAGCCTGGTAAATAGGTTTCAGCAGATCTAAGGTTTTAATAATACCGGATACAGAAAAGTCAAAAATATCTTTATTCTTTAAGGCCTCTATAATTTTGGAGTCGGGAACCTTCCCTGTCCCAAAGGTATCCACCATTATAGAGATAGGATGCGGCACTCCAATGGCATAGGAGACCTGGATTTCACACCGATCAGCCAGGCCGGCAGCTACTATGTTTTTGGCGGCATAGCGGGCCATGTACGCGGCTGAACGGTCAACCTTGCTTGGGTCTTTACCACTGAAGGCTCCTCCCCCGTGCCTTCCCATTCCCCCATAGGTGTCTACCATTATTTTTCGACCCGTTAGGCCGGTATCACCATGCGGCCCTCCAATTACGAACCGGCCGGTGGGATTGATATAGTAGTTTGTATTTTTGTCCAGAAGTCCTGTGGGTTCCAAGACCACTTTAATAATCCGCTCAATGATTTCATGGCGAAGATCTTCGTAGCTAATAGTGTCATCGTGCTGATGACTCAGTACCACGGTATGGATTCGTTTAGGAGTAAACCCTTCGTACTCAATGGTTACCTGGCTTTTAGAATCGGGGCGCAACCAGGTAATAAGCCCGTTTTTCCGGGCATAGGCAGCATACTGTAATAATTTGTGAGCATAGAGAATGGGAGCAGGCATGAGTTCCGGAGTTTCCCTACAGGCAAAGCCAAACATCATTCCCTGGTCTCCCGCACCCATCTGCCCTTCAAAGTCTTTCAATCCTTTTCCTACCACTCCCTGGTTAATATCAGGGCTTTGCGAATGGATTACGTTCATTACGGCCATGCTTTCATAATCTAACCCGAATTCAGGTTTAGTGTATCCCACTTTGAGGGCAACTCCCCGGGCAATTTCCTGAATATCTACATATGTGTTGGTGGTAATTTCTCCGCCGACCAATACCATACCGGTAGTTGTAAACACTTCACATGCTACATGGGAATTAGGGTCGTCTTTTAGACAGGCGTCTAACACCGCATCGCTAATTTGATCCGCTAGCTTATCCGGATGCCCTTCCGAAACAGATTCGGAGGTAAAGAGGTATCGGTTTTTTTCCATAGGCTTTTATTCCATCCTTACAAATATATTTTTCTATAGCTTAGTAGGCAAAGGGGATACCTTCTTGGTGTTTTCACACCCCGCTGCCTTACTTTTCTGTATTAAAAGCGTAACTCTTTATAACGAGATTCAATAGGATTCGCAAGAGCCTGTAAAGACTCTAAGAAAGTATCTGCCTGAGCGATTTCAATATCTATAATGCGAGGGTTTATACGGGCCCTCCACAGGAACACCGATATAATTCGCCTGGTCAGGTCGTAATTTGGTGAGTTTTACCCCTAAATGATCCAGGTGTAAACGGGCTACTTGTTCATCTAGGTGTTTGGGTAAAATGTATACTTTCTTTTCATACTTTGCTAGATTCTGCGCTAACTCGATCTGGGCCAGGGTTTGGTTACAGAAAGAAGTAGACATAACAAAGGAGGGATGCCCCGTAGCACACCCAAGGTTTAAAAGGCGACCTTCCGCTAGAATAAGGATGCTGTGTCCATCGGGAAACACCCACTGATCATACTGGGGTTTGATGGTAATTTTTTTAATACCCGGTACCTTGGATAGGCCTGCCATATCAATTTCATTATCAAAATGGCCAATATTCCCTACAATAGCACCGTCTTTCATCCGTTTCATATGATCCACGGTGATAACATTGTAATTCCCAGTAGCCGTGATAAATATGTCTGCAAACTCCACCACATCTTCCAGGGTCTTTACCTCGTAACCTTCCATAGCAGCCTGTAAGGCACAGATAGGATCGATCTCGGTTACGATAACTCGGGCACCCTGTCCGCGAAGAGCTTGAGCGCTTCCTTTACCTACTTCCCCAAAACCGCACACCACAGCGGTTTTCCCGCCAATCATTACATCCGTAGCCCGGTTCAACCCATCGATTAGAGAGTGACGGCATCCATAGATGTTGTCAAATTTTGATTTAGTAACCGAATCATTCACATTAATGGCGGTAAATAGTAGGGATCCCTCTTTTTCCATTCTATATAGGCGGTGTACACCGGTTGTAGTTTCCTCTGTGACTCCTCGAATATCGGGTACAGTCTGTAGCCACCGACCCGGTTGTTCCTTCTTCAGACGGGACAAACAGAGAAGCAACTCTCTTAGATCTGCCGGATCCTCTTCTTTGGGAGTGGGTATGGAACCTTTCTGTTCGTACTCATATCCCAGATGCACCATCAGGGTAGCATCTCCCCCATCGTCCACAATTTGATGCGGCCCACGGTATACAGAGGAAGAGGAGGAAGTGTAGCTACTGGAAGAGGTTCCTTGGGTTATGGGACCCCCGGAAGCATTCCGATCCGCCGGCGCGGAAAAATCCAGGGCTTGTTCCGTACACCACCAGTATTCTTCTAGAGTTTCTCCTTTCCAGGCAAACACCGGTACTCCCTGGGGATTCTGGGGGGTACCGGTTTTCCCCACCACCACTGCTGCAGCCGCATGATCTTGTGTGGAAAAAATATTGCAGGAACACCACCGAACCTGGGCTCCGAGTTCTACCAGCGTTTCGATAAGAACCGCTGTTTGTATAGTCATGTGAAGACTACCCGTAATGCGAACTCCTTTTAAAGGTTGTTTTTGTTTCCATTCAGCGCGAAGAGACATTAGACCGGGCATTTCTTTTTCCGCAAGTTCTATCTCTTTTCGCCCCCATTCAGCCAGGGAAAGATCTTTTACTTTAAACTCCATTCTACGCCTCCCTTCATGGTTTGTTCTGCTTCTATTAATATTCGCCCCAAATACAGACGATCTCCATCTGTGATAAGTGGAACTTGGTTTTCCGAAACTAGTATCACTTCTCCCTCTTTCAATGCGTGGGAGCCTTGGGTGCGTTGAAACTGAAGGTTAAGTTTGTGACAGAGATGTTCTAAGATGAAATCTACATCACTCTGGCCTTCTAGTACCACTCGTTGTACGCCTTTCTGTTGCAATTCCATTAGTAGGTTCTGCAAGATATCTTTGTAATATACAATATTCTTTATGGTCCGTTTAAAATAGTAGTAGCTTCTGCGGGATATCTCTTCTACCCCTGCCGGACTAACAATGTATCGAATATTTCGATTATTTACTTTCCGCACCATTAGTAGTCCTTTCGTAGCAAGCCGTTTTAATATAGCATTGGTCATACCAAGGGAAAGCCCAACGATGCGAGAAAGATCTCTTTGATGAAGATTTGTATCGTGATGGAGGTGCTGCAGGATTTCTAATTCTTTTTCTTGCATGGGATACTAATCCTTCCTGTTTGCACTCTTGGGACACCAATCCCTCTAGGCAACGGGCGAATAAAGAGAAAGGGAAATGGTAACCTTTTGGCCAGAAGGCCGCCGAAACAGGCTCTCCTACCTAGCAAAGGGCTATTTATAGAACGAAACAATTGAACAGAATGTTCACTCTTCGAACATTATATCACAAGGGAAACATATTTCAAGGTGATCAAGGGAAAATTATTTATTTAACCCTTACTGGGTAAAACCGTATTTATACCGTAACGGAAGTTCAAAGCTCTTTAGTAACCGTATGTCCGGATACTGACTTCGGAAATATTCCTCTACCTCTGGATCGTACAAATATCCAATAAAAAAGGGGTAAATTTTTCCGGTTAACAACTGAGATAGCCGCTGAATCTTCTGGAAAAAGCGATCTGCATCCTTTTTGCCAGGTTGTGCTTTGCATTCTCCTACAATGTAGCTCTGTCCTTCTGATCCTATTCCCTCGGCATAAATATTTACTTCTTCGTAATTCCCATCGCCGAAAGGAAAGAATTTCCGGTCCATTCGATGTACGTCGATTCCAAAAGAATCTTTGGCAAAACGAGGAAGATAGGGAAAAACAGAATCTTCGAGTCCGTAGCCTACGGCCATAGAAAGGCCTCCTACCATCTGGTTCGTCCTGTCTAATTTAATCTCTAAAACTTCCACCCGCTCTTCCACTCGTGTTAATCTACGTTCTAAACTAAGAATTGCAGCAGCAAGCTGCGCCACTTCTTTTTCTGTTTTTTCCTGTCGTTCTGCTAACGCTTCTAACCGCTCTTCTGTGCGCTTTTCAGCCGCCGCCAATTCTTCAAGCCTTTCTTCCGTGAGTTTTTGCGCTGCTGCAAGTTCCTCAAGCCTTTCTTCCGTGCACTTTTGAGCCGCAGCAAGTTCCTCTATCCTGGCTTCGCTTCGTTTCTGGGCTGCGGCAAGTTCCTCTACCCTCGCCTCAGTTCGTTTCTGGGCTGCGGCAAGCTCTTCAAGCCTTTCTTCTGTGCGCTTTTCAGCCGCCGCCAATTCTTCAAGCCTTTCTTCCGTACGTTTTTGCGCTGCTGCAAGTTCCTCAAGCCTTTCTTCCGTGCACTTTTGAGCCGCAGCAAGTTCCTCTATCCTGGCTTCGCTTCGTTTCTGGGCTGCGGCAAGTTCCTCTACCCTCGCCTCAGTTCGTTTCTGAGCTTCGGCAAGCTCCTCTACCCTCGCCTCAGTTCGTTTCTGGGCTGCGGCAAGCTCTCCTAAGCGCTGATCAATGGATTGAAGGTGCTGAGCAAAAGTGTCCTGGATTTTTTGTAGATCTACAATAGATGTACGTATTCCTTCCAGATCCTTCTTAGTCAGGCTTTCATGGAGTTCCCCATAGAGAGCTCCCATAGTTTGGGCTATTTTTTGGGCTGCTTCTGCCGGGATGTGAGCTTTTAATTCCTCATACATCCTTAAGGTATCTAACATCTGCATACCCTTATAAACATAGAAATGGACACTTTTGCTTGAAAAATCTAACCATCTACATTCATAACATACTTTATTTTTTCATATATAGCAAGTTTCCGATGGCAGATCAATTATTCTCCCCCAAACAACACCCTGAACCAGAAACACTTAGAAGGGAAGTGGGGGGGGAGAGGAATATCGGGAACGTGTTAGAAATTAATTAATCAAAAAAAAGCAAAGGACTGAAACACTACCCTATCGATATCCCTTTGCGGTTTAGAACAGGATCCCGGGCTGCCTTTACTTCGTCTAACCTCTGTACTGGTGTTATATGCGGGGCTTCTTTTAAAAGTTCGGGCTGGGAAATTGCTTCTTCTGCGATAGAGAGTAAAGCAGAGGCAAAGGCTTCTAATGTCTGGCGGGCTTCGGTTTCCGTGGGCTCTATCATTAGAGCTTCCTTTACGATTAAAGGAAAGTATACGGTGGGTGGATGAAACCCATAATCGAGAAGACGCTTAGCTATATCCATAGTATGAATACCCGGGGCAATATCTCCCGTAGCCACAAACTCATGCATGCAGGGCTGGCTGTAAGGGATTGGGTAGCGATGTTGCAGCAGGTGCCTGAGATAATTCGCGTTTAAAACCGCGTGTTCCGCTACAGCTTGTAATCCCTCTCCTCCCATCTGGAGAATATAGGTATAGGCCCGTACAAGCACCGCAAAGTTTCCATAAAAGGATTTCATTCGGCCTATGGATTTTTCTGGATAGTACAGGGTATATCGCTTCTGTACATCCTTAGCCTGATTTGAAGAAAGAACACCTTCGTGCAATTGTACCATGGGTCCGGGTAGGTAGGGTGATAAGGAACTTACAACTCCGATGGGACCTGCACCCGGCCCCCCTCCTCCGTGAGGGGTAGAGAAGGTTTTATGCAGATTGAAGTGCATCACATCTATCCCCACATGGGCAGGTTTTAAGTATCCTAATAGAGCATTGAAGTTTGCTCCATCCCCGTACACGAGTCCTCCTGCCTGATGCACAAGGGAAGTTACTTCTTCGATCTGCTCTTCGAATAAGCCTAAGGTATTGGGATTGGTGATCATGATACCCGCAACAGTTTCGTCACAGCGTTGTCGCAAAACCGAAAGATCTACATTTCCTCGTTTGTCGGAAGGAATCTGTTCTGCTATGAATCCTGCCATGCTTACCGAAGCAGGATTCGTACCATGGGCGCTATCCGGAATCAGGATTTTTCTCCGGGCTGTATCTCCCCGCTCCCTGTGGTAGGCCCGGATTATCAATACTCCCGCCAATTCGCCCTGAGCTCCTGCTGCAGGTTGTAGGGAAACCGCGGAAAATCCACTGAGCTCTTTTAAGGCTTCCTGTAACCGATATAAAAGTTCGAGACTACCCTGACATAGCTCCTCGCTTAACAGGGGATGAGCATCCCGAAACCCTTCTAGGGACGCAACTACCTCATTAACCTTAGGATTGTACTTCATAGTGCAGGAACCGAGGGGATACATATGGGTGTCGATACTGAAATTGAATCGGGAAAGGCGGGTAAAATGCCGTACAACCTCTAACTCGGATACCTCCGGCAAGGGAAGCTTCTGCCTTAGAGGAATCTCTTTGGGTAGGGGAGATTCCGGAACATCCAGTCCGGGGAGAGATACCCCTATCCTTCCTGGAGAGGAGTACTCCCAAATAAAAGATTCGTAGGGTGATACTTTAGTCTGGGTAGGGTCCATATCTTTTTCCTTTCCAGGGATGGCTTTTAATAATATGGCCAACCAATTGAACAAAGAAGGGCAGGATTAGTTTACTCATCGTTTTAATAAAGGCTGAATCCTGGTTTAGTACAAGACAGCTTGGCAAAAGGAACAAAAAAGAGCCGCCTCCTTTATTCCGCTTTATTCTTTGAAAACTCGACAAAATAAACAAAGAATGAGCCGGTGTGCTAACGGGTAAGAGTTGCAAGAGTTTCCGCATAATGATCTATTTCCTGCCGAGTATTAAGTTCTGTAACACATACTAGTAATTCCTGGTTCCTTTCGGGATAGTAACGGGAAAGAGGGAGGCCTCCTAAAATATTGTAGTCCTGTAACTGGGAGCATAGAGTCTCTGCTACTTTGGGACATTGCAGGACAAACTCCTGATAAAAGGGACCTGTATTCCCCAGTTTAAAACCCGGAACTGCACTTAGTCGTTTAGCTGCATATTGGGCTTTTTGATAGATTAGCTCTGCCACCTTTCGTAATCCTATTTTTCCCATCAGGGAGAGATATACAGCTGCCCGTAAGGCTAAGTGTCCCTGATTGGTACAAATGTTACTTGTTGCCTTTTCTCTACGAATATGCTGTTCCCGGGTATTGAGGGTAAGGACAAATCCCCGCCTCTGGGACCGGTCGCAGGTAAGGCCGGTAAGCCTTCCCGGCATTCTCCGAAGTAGATCTCCCCGCGTAGCAAAGATACCTAACCCAGGCCCTCCAAATGACAGAGAATTCCCTAAACTCTGTCCCTCTCCAGTAACAATATCCGCTCCATAGGAGCCCGGAGGTTCAAATAAGGCTAAACAAATTGGGTCTACCGACACTACCACCAAGATACCTTTGGCATGGGCTTCGACGCACAGTTTTCGATAATCTACCAGGTCTCCAAAAAAAGTGGGAAAGGGAACCACTACGCAGGCGGTAGATTCGTCTAGTAAGGCAGATAGATCCTCCGGTTTCCATAGTCCCTGTTTGATCCCCCTTATCTGTAAATCATGAGGTTCTGTGTAGGTATATAGGGTTTCTAGGTACTCGGGATGCAGGGCAGAAGATATTACTACTTTAGTACGCGCTGTCGCTCGATATGATAGTAAAACAGCCTCAGCTAAGGCGGTAGCTCCATCGTAATGAGAGGCGTTTACCGTATCCATGCCTAGCAAATCCGCAAGAAGACTTTGGTACTCAAACACAGCCTGCAAGGTTCCTTGACTTGCCTCCGGCTGGTAGGGGGTGTAAGAGGTAAGGAACTCTCCCCTAGAAGCTACGGCCTCTACAGCAGCAGGAATGAAGTGCCGGTATACTCCGGCCCCTAGGAAAAAAGCCTTTTCCCCTGCGTGTATGTTCTTATGAGCAAGCCGGGAAAGTTCTTTTAAAACCTCTACTTCTGAGAGAGGAGGGGGAAGATTTAGCTTAGGCTTTCTGTGAGCCTCGGGAATACAGGTAAAGAGGTCTTCCACCTTTGCTAGGCCTAAGGCCTTCAGCATATGGGTGCGATCTTCCTCTGTATGAGGGATGTAGGGGATCATGCGCCGGTTACCACCCCTTCATACTCCCTGGCAGAAAGGAGTTCCTCATATTCTGCTGGATTCGAAGCCTCGATTCTAATAAACCACCCAGCCCCAAAAGGTTCCTTATTCACAAGCGAGGGGTCTTCTTTTAATTTCTCATTCACCTCTACCACCTTTCCCGAAAGAGGAGCGTACACATCGCTGGCAGCTTTCACTGATTCTACAACCCCGAAAGCTTCCCCCCTCATAATTACCTTTCCAATCGGAGGTAATTCTACAAATACAACGTCCCCTAAACTGTCCTGAGCATAATCTGTGATTCCGACGGTGAATAGCTTTCCATCTTTTCGGGCCCATTCATGGGTTTTCTGATACTTTACCCCTGGATCGTAAACCATAATTCTCCCTTCCTTGCTCTTTAAGATCGATAGGCCGGTTTGTACAACGGCCGTTTTTCTATTCGGGCCTTTTTTAAGGCTCCTCTAACCTCAATGTAAAGGGTTTTTCCGCTCCCCGCAAGATCCGATCGTACATAAGAGTTTCCCGCAAAGACATCCAACGTCGGGGCATATAGCCCTGTAACTACCCTGCCAGCTTCCTTTCCTTCTAGATCTTTTACTACATATCCCTGGCGGGGCACTGCAGTATCTTCCATCACAAAGGTTACCAGCTTTTCCTTCGCCCCCTCCTCCTTTCTTCGTAAAACTGCCTCCCTGCCTATAAAAGGTTTATCTAGATAACATGCCCATAACAGAGCAGCTTCTACCGGGGTTACTTCTTCGAATAGCTCATGCCCATACAGGGCAAAACCCGGCTCAAATCGTAAGGAATCCCGGGCAGCGAGACCCGCAGGCCCCGCTTCGATTCCTAGGTCCTGAGCAGCTTTTAACAGGGAATGAAAAACCATGGGCGTTTGCTCCCACGGTGGGAATATTTCTACCCCGTCCTCCCCAGTGTATCCGGAGCGGCC
>JBDNDI010000008.1:0-20001 GCA_046719195.1 Spirochaetales bacterium
CTTCCTTAATAATAATATATATACTTATCGGCAAAAACATAAGGGGATATATTAGAAGGCCGATAATAGATTTTAAGAGCGTTTAGGTATATATTATTAGTAGGAATATGGTAGAAATTAGTAGGATCAAAAAAGTATTTTTCTCGATTATCTGTGTATTCTATACACTCCTTCCTGGTTTTTCTAGGGAATTCCAAGACTTTTACGGTGACACTGCTAAATTTTTCGATTTTATACAAGATCCCAACACCGGATTAACCGTTTTTCCCCTGCTTACCATCCCAGCAGGCGGAGAATATGAAGGTATGGGGACGGCCTACACCGCTATTGCTAGAGATTCTAGCTTTTTCGATGCTAATCCTGCAGCTTCTTCCGTATTAGAATATACCGAGCTTGGTTTTCTGCATAATAACTGGATCGCAGATACAAACATAGAAAGTATTGTATTTACCCGCAGGTCCGACAATGCAGGTTATGCCTTTGCAGCCAAGTTCCTATATGTTCCTTTTACAGGATACAACTTATGGGGTGAGAGAACTTCCACTGGATACTACTCGGAGACTATGACTGTACTGAACTATTCCCGGAATTTTTTCTCTAGCTACGATTTCTATGGAGTAGCTATAGGCGCTAACGTAAAAATGGCTCTTCGCCATATTTCTGCCTCCATAGCATCCGGACAATCTGCCATCGGAGTTATGGTGGATGTGGGAGCCCTAACCCGATTTAACTTTCTTAAGTTTTATCCCTCCCGAAGTAAAAATGCCTCAATTGGAATAACCGCTAAGAATTTTGGCCCCTATGTTTTAGGAGAGCCTTTACCCACTTCTTTTACCCTAGGGGTTGCCTATTGGCCCTTACGTCCCTGGGCAGTAGCCTTTGATATTACTTTTCCCTACAGTTTCGATCCAAACCAATATCCCGCCGAACAAATTTCCTATGCCTGGGGGACAAGTGTAGCGGTTACTAACTTCTTTTCAGTCCAGAGCGGGTTTCTACTAAAAGGGGGAAACCCAAGGGTATCCCTAGGAAGTATTGTGCAGGTTGATACCCTTTCGTTTGTGGCCAACTACACCCTAGATATGACTACTCAATTTACCAATTTAGATCGGTTTAGCCTGCAGATAAAGATTAATCTAGGAGATGAGGGTAGAAGGGCAAAAGCTCAGAAAGTAGAAGAATTGTATTTGTCTGCAATAGAAGCCTTTGCTAAAGGTGATTTTCAACAGGCGTTAGCTTTCTGCGACCAAGCCCTATCTTTAGATCCTACCTTTACACCTGCTAGAGATACTCTACAAACTATCGAACGTTCTCTCCAATTGCAAAAGGAAATTGAAAGCCGACAGCGCATTGAATGATAACTATCCTGGGGGTACTGTAGCGCTGTGTTGGGAAGGGAAACATTCGAAACATTCTATGCTTCTCTGTATAAAGAGAGATGGATTTCTTTAAAACAAGCCCTTTTGCAGCCTACCTTGTTTTATTCTTTTGAAGAAAATCTTAGAAAGCCCTATTTTTTAAATCTAGCATCTTACCTTGCTGCCAAATCGTTAGGGCCGGTAGAAAATCGTACAGTGCTCGACCTTTGCGCAGCTCCGGGTGGAAAAACGTTGGTTCTAGCTTCTTCCTTAGGCGCCGGCGGAGCAATAATTGCAAATGAACGTTCCGCTGAACGACGATACCGGTTAAAACGGGTGTTGGAAGAATACCTCTACCCGGAAACCCTAGCCCGAATAAAAGTAAGCGGTTATGACGCTGCACGCTGGGGTTTGTACGAAAAGGAGAAGTACGACCAAATTCTTTTAGACGTACCCTGTTCTTCGGAAAGACATCTACTAGAAAAGCCTTCTCATTTAAACAAATGGTCTCCTGCAAGAACCCGACATTTAGCCCAACAAGCCTATACCATGACCCTTTCTGCCCTTATGGCTTTAAAAACAGGGGGAACCCTACTCTACTGCACCTGCGCTCTTTCCCCATATGAAAATGATCAGGTAATAGAACGGGTATTAGAAAAAAAAGCGGCAATCCTTCTACCTCTTCAGATTTCACATCCCGATGTTCAAACAGAAGCTACCCCTTGGGGAATCTATATCCTACCCGATCTCTGCAAAGGAGCAGGCCCCCTGTATGTATCCCTACTAACAAAAAAGTAACCATGGGTTGAACAAGAGAGGCGGTTAGGGTATCTATGTTCCACCATGCAACTAGATCTACTTGCTTCCCTAAATCCTCCTCAAAGGGAGGCTGTTACTACGTTAGAAGGCCCCCTTCTTATTCTAGCCGGAGCCGGATCAGGTAAAACAAGAGTAATTACCTACCGGATTGCCTATATGCTCCAGAAGGGAATACCCCAGCATTCTATCTTGGCAATGACCTTTACAAATAAAGCTGCACGAGAGATGCAGGATCGTTTAAAAGCCCTAACCCAAAAAAAGCTTTCTCAACTGATGGTTTCAACCTTCCATGCCTTTGGGGCCTTTCTTCTCCGTAAAAAAATTTCGGTATTAGGCTATAGGGAAAATTTCTCTATTTACGATACAACCGATCAGATAGCCCTGTTAAAAGAAACAGCCCGGGAATTAAAAATGGATATAGAATCTCTAGGCATTAGTAAAGTACTTCAGTTGTTTTCTCACATAAAATCGGGATTGAAGGAGTGGGATTCTACCCTTCAACAGTACCGTCCTTTGTATGAAGAGTACCTTTCCCATATGAAGGCCTACAATGCTGTGGACTTTGATGACCTTATTCAACTTCCTATCGTTATTTTTTCGCAACACCCAGAGATTCTTCAGGAATACCAACAAAGATTTCGCTATATCCTCGTAGATGAGTTTCAGGATACGTCCATGAAGCAATATGAACTAATGAAGCTCCTTGCTGATGGTTCTAGAAACCTTTGTGTGGTAGGAGATGATGATCAATCTATCTATTCCTGGAGAGGGGCAAACTATAGAAACCTAGAACGATTTGAGCAGGATTATCCTGAACGAAAGGAAATAAAATTAGAGCAGAATTATCGTTCTACCTCTACCATTCTCAAGGCAGCTAACTTTGTAATTTCCAACAATCAAAATCGTAAAAGCAAAAACCTTTGGTCTCCTATAGAAGGGGGAAAACCCATTGAACTATTTTTCCCAAACAATGAAGAGGAAGAGGGAACGTTTATTGCTCGCACAATAAAAACCCTTCTTTTTTCAGAAAACTTAAAGTACGAAGATATGGGGGTATTAGTCCGTACTAACAGTCTCCTCCGAAATTTAGAAGAAGCCTTTCTAACGGAAAATATCCCCTATCGCATTTCTGGGGGGGATTCCTTTTACCAACGAAAGGAAATTAAAGACCTCCTTGCCTACCTAAGGCTTATGGCAAATCCTGATGATGATGTGAGTTTTCTTCGAATTATAAATACTCCGAGAAGAGGAATTGGCCGGAGAACCCTAGAATTGCTAGGCAAAGGTGCAGAAGAGTATTCCTGTTCTCTGTACTCCTACACCAGTTTGATCCTTCACCGGGAGGAGTCGCCTGTCTCTGCAAAAACTAAAGAAGAGCTTCGCTCTTTTATAGAATTATTGAGCAAGTACAAAGAACAGGCTTTAAAACCTAGGAACTTAGCCTCAACTGTGAACAAGTTAATTCAGGAAATCGATTATTGGGGCTATTTGGTACAGGAATTTCAAAAGAATGATCAGATTGCAAAATGGAAATACCGCAATTTAGAATACTTGGTTCAATCTATAGAGAGATGGGAACAGGATCCAGATACCCTCTCGGCTGGGTTATTCTCATATCTGTACAGGGTTACCCTTCTTACCCGGGATGATATTGAAGAAGAAGCAGAAAAAGGGAAAGTCAATCTTATGACTATACATGCTGCCAAAGGGTTAGAGTTTCGGGTAGTATTTCTAGCCGGGGTAGAAGAGGGAATTATACCCCATGCTAGGTCGTTAGAAGAGAAAGAGGAGAATATAGAAGAAGAACGGCGGTTATTTTATGTCGCATTAACCCGGGCTAAAGAAAAGCTTTACCTTACTTCATGTAAACAAAGGCGGGTGCTCCGAGAATTACAAGAGATGTCACCCTCTCCTTTTCTAGAAGAAATTCCTAAAAACCTCCTGCAGGTGCATACAGAATCCCCCCCTTTAACCGAACAGGAAGTAAAAAATGCCTTTGCTAAGCTAAAAGAACGTCTGGCCCAACGATAGACATTTATGACCATTATGATACAATACACACCATGCGGGTCGTTAATAAACTTGTGTTACTTGTTTTTATGGTGCTCCCCTTTTTTTCCTCATTTAGCTGCAAGGAACCAGAAGCAGCTAAGGGTATGGACAGTAGGGCTTCTGTTCCCGGAAAAGACATCCCTGGTACAGTTCGACTGAAAAAACCTTTTGAATGGAAAACAGGAAAAGTCGGAGGCAGCTGGTATGACACGTACCGGGAAGACCCAAAAAGTTACAATCCTTTTTCCAATCTAGACGGAACCCATACCATAGTTACCAATTTTCTTTTAGACTACCTTTTCGACTACGATACTGATACACGAACCTGGAAAGGCTTTCTGATTGACACCTTTGAAGTAAAGGTGGATACCGCAAAAGATTCTATGGAGCTGATCTGTACCCTTCGCAAAGATGTGTATTGGAGCGATGGCGTACAGATGACAGTGGACGACATTATATTCTGGTACAATGAGATAGAAGGCGATCCGGAAATTTACCCTGTGGGTGCCCAGGGACAATACGTTCAAATGCCGGATGGCCGGAAAGAACGAATTCTAGTTGAAAAAATAGATACCTTTACCTACAAGTACAAATTTCCCCGAATTGTGCAAAACCCTGTACTAATGGTAAACGCCTCTAATATTGTCCCTAAACATATCTGGGAACCGGTAAAAAAACAGGGAAAACAGGCTACCTTAGATTTCTGGGGGTTAAATACTCCCCCCGATCAACTTGTGGGAAACGGCCCTTTCCTTTTGCAGAGTTATGTACCTGGAGAACGGCTTATTTTTCGTCGCAATCCGAACTATTGGATGAAAGATGAGGCAGGTAACAGGCTTCCCTATCTCGAACGAATTGTTCTCTCCCTTACGCCAGATACCAATGCCGAGCTATTAAAGTTTCAAAGAGGGGAAATTGAATCCTATGCTCTTCGGGGGAAAGACCTTGCTACCCTTCTTCCCGGAGCAGAGACAGGAAAATACACGATATATAACGGAGGTCCTGCTGAAGGATACCCTGCGCTAATTTTTAACCAGAACCCCACAACTCTCCCTGTCCATAAGCTACGATGGTTTAGTAATGCGGATTTTCGTAGAGCTGTAAGTTGTTTAATCGACCGGGAAACCATTATTAATCAAACTATAAATGGATTGGCAGAGCCCCTATATCACATCATTTCTGAGCACAATAGATTCTATGCTTCGGAGTTAGCTATTCCCTATATGTACAACCCCGAACAAGCTAGAAAATTGCTAGAGAAAGCAGGATTTAAAGACAGAAACGGTGATGGATTTTTAGAAGACACAGAAGGTATTCCTGTTTCTTTCGATATAATGACCCATAGCCAGGATACAGTTCTGCATGATTATTTAAATATTATTATTACAGATATGGCTAAAGTAGGTATCCGGGCTAAGTTACAGGTGGTTGACTTTAATGTAGTAGCTCAAAAACTTCTTCATACCTACGATTGGGATTGTTGGTTAGCTAGTTTCGGCTTTCCTACCTTTCCCGAACAATGGTACAACATTTGGCGCTCCGATGGAAACCTTCATTACTGGCACCCCAAGCAGAGCAGCCCAACCGCAGAGTGGGAAAAAAAGATCGATGCCCTGTATGAACAATTAATTTACACTTACGATGAGGAAAAAGTCCGGGAACTGTATTATGAGTTTCAAAAGGTTTTATTAGACGAAATGGTAATTATCCCTATATTTCGAAGATATACCTTTACTGCGGTACAGAATAAATGGGGAAATATTAACTGGGATGTACGACATCCCATTGGAGATGGATACAGAAAAGTGTTCCAATTAGAGGGAAAATAAGAATGCCCAAACTGAGTTTTACGGAATTACGAAGGATATTTCAGTATATTCCCTCCTTTTTTTCTCAGCATCCTCTACTTTCATTTATTCTCCGACGCCTATTAGCCATGATCCCCATCCTCTTAGTTACGATATTCTTTTTTTTCTTTTTCATGAGCCTTGCGCCGGGGGATTTCTTTTCTGCCTACTACCAGAATCCAGAGATAGATCCCTCTGTTATTGATCATTACCGACGGGAGTTTGGGCTAGATCAACCTTTTTACCTTCAATTTTTACATTGGCTAAAAAAAGTATTGATAGATCATGACCTAGGAATTTCCTTCTCCTACCGTCAACCTATATTAGATCTGATTCGCCCTCGAATGATTAACACGATTATACTGAATAGTTTTTCGCTTCTCTTTACTTTTCTGCTCGCCTATCCCATTTCTTTTTATTTTGCCTATCAACCCCGGAAAGGGCTAGAGCGTACGGTTAATTTTGTTACCTTAATACTCTACTCTACTCCTTCCTTTTTCCTTGCGCTTTTAGGCTTATTGTTAGCAGCTGCTACGGGTCTTTTCCCTTTAGGAGGAGCCACTAGCGTTGAGCACGATGCTCTGCCCTGGATAGGGAAAGTATTGGATAGGATCCACCATCTACTGCTTCCAGTACTATTAGGATTTCTAGGAGGCCTTGCAGGTAGCATTCGGAGTATGAAGGTTCTTTTACAGGAAGAGTTCCGCAAACCCTATATTACCGCTATACGCGCTAGAGGTATAGAAAAAATTGGGATTATTAAGCATGCCTTCCGCAATGCTCTTATTCCCTTTATTACCGGTATGTCAGATATTTTGGCGGGCTTAATATCCGGCTCTCTCTTTGTAGAAATTATTTTCGGTTATCCCGGAATTGGGAAACTAATGTACGAGGCCACTCTTAGACAGGATTACTATCTCGTGCTTACCAATATGATTTTAGGGAATGTGCTAGTTTTGTTCGGGATTCTTCTTTCTGATATTCTCTTAGCCTTAGCAGATCCGAGGGTGAGGATAAAATGAAACTATTTCACGGCACACCTTTAGAAATCCCCTATTTAAAATTTAAAAAACAAAAATTAGGAATTTTCAGCCTTTCCGTACTGCTTATCCTCTACACGGGTCTTCTTTTCGAAGGTTTTTTAGCCCCTTATGGGTCTAATACAAAGTTTAGAGATAAATCTTATCATCCTCCCCACCGGGTTCGGTTTTTTAGGGAGGGGAAATTCGTGGGCCCCTATGTACACGAATATGTAATGGTAAATCCTATCTTTAAAGCCTATCAGGTAGACCGATCTAAAATACATAGGATTCGATTCTTTGTACGAGGAGAGCCTTACAAATTATTTTTTCTAATTCCCGCAAACCTCCATCTATTTGGAACCGAGGATGGAGCTCCGGTATTTCTGTTAGGTACAGACAATTTGGGTAGATGTCTTCTCTCCCGCATTATCTACGGGGCAAAAATATCGCTCACTATTGGCTTTGTAAGCATTTTTCTCGCCCTATTTGGGGGTATTCTTATTGGAGGGCTTGCGGGATACCTTGGGGGTTTTACCGATTGGCTCATTATGCGCCTGGCAGAAATGATTATCCTTCTTCCCACCTTTTATTTTTTCCTCTTTCTACGTTCTGTTATGCCTACAGATATCTCCCCTGGCCAGCGATTCTTTTATATCACGGCTATTCTTGCTATACCGAGCTGGGCGGGTAGTTCCCGGGGTATCCGAAACTGGGTGCTTTCCTTAAAAAATGCCGACTTTGTTATAGCAGCGGTAATTGCTGGTGCCTCAAAGGTTGCTATTCTTCTCCGACATATTATTCCTCAAATCAGGCATATTCTGATTCTAAATATTACCCTGAGTGTTCCAGGCATTATCTTAGGCGAAGCAGGGTTAAGCTTTTTAAACCTTGGAATTACTGAGCCTTCGGTAAGCTGGGGCATGCTTATGAATGCAGCTATGGACATCAACATCCTTCTTCGCTACCCCTGGTTGCTTTCTCCAGCTGTTATAATCATCCTGACAGTTTTTTGCTTCTTTGCCTTTGGGTATACCTTAAAAGATGCCCTCGATCCTAAAGCTTGAGGTTACTGCTATGAGTTCTGTCCTACTTGATATACAAAACCTCACCACCGAATTTCAAACCGTTACCCAACGGATCCGGGCAGTGGAAACCCTTAACCTGCAACTAAGACAGAACGAGATACTAGGAGTAGCCGGAGAATCCGGGTGTGGTAAAAGTGTAACTATCCTATCGATTCTACGGCTACTTCCACCGAACGGATTCTTACATCCAAGCTCTACCATTCTGTTTAAAGGGATAAATCTTGTTAAACTTTCTGAAAAAGAAATGAATGCTTTACGGGGAAAAGAACTCTCTATTGTTTTCCAGGAACCCATGGGCAGCTTTAATCCCCTTTTCCCGGTAGGAAAGCAAATTGTCGAAGTAATCCGTACCCATGAAAAGGGTCTTTCTCTAAAAGCTGCCGAAGAAAGGGCAGTAGAGTTATTTCGCCAAGTCCGGATACCTAATCCTCACCTACGGGTGAAGGATTATCCTTTCCAGTTCTCCGGGGGCATGCTTCAACGGGCTTTAATTGCCCTTTCCCTATCTTGTTTTCCGTCTCTTCTTTTCGCTGATGAACCCACAACAGCCTTAGACCCTTCAACGCAAATAGGCATTTTAGATCTTCTCCTTGAGCGTAAAGAAGCTAACCGTATGTCCATTTTCTTTGTTTCCCATGACCTATCTTTGTTAGGGAGTATCAGCGATCGTATCTGCGTTTTGTATGCGGGTCGTCTAGTTGAGGTAAACACCGCCAAAGAGCTTATATCCAGGCCCCTTCACCCCTATACCCAAGATTTATTAGAGGCTGTTCCTAGAAAAGGCACTTTTAAAACAGAAAAAAGACTCTACTCCATTCAAGGCAAGGTTCCAGAACCTCAAAATAAACCTGAGGGTTGTAAGTACCATCCTCGTTGCTCCCGGGTTTTTGATAGGTGTCGGGTAGAGGAACCTCCGCTTTTTCAAAGAGAATCCCAGCTAGTAAGGTGTTGGTTATATGACAATACACATTGAGGTAAGGGGACTAGAAAAACAATTTCCCCTTAAAGCAGGCTTATTTTCCCGAAGCAAAGAGCGGGTTCATGCAGTAAACGGTGTGTCCTTTGCTATTCCTAAAGGGACGACTCTCGGTGTAGTGGGAGAATCGGGATGCGGTAAAACCACTACAGCACGACTTCTCCTTCGGGTGGTGGAACCGGATAGAGGGGTTTTCCGTTTTGAAGGAATAGAGAACGTGTTTCAGTTGCCGGAGGAAGAACTAAAAAGGGTTCGATCTAAAATGCAGTATATTTTTCAGGACCCTTACAATTCCCTAAATCCCAAAATGCTAGTAAGGGATATTGTAACCGAACCCCTCCGATATCGCGCTACTCTTACTCCAAAGGAATTATCGCGGCGGGCTAGTGAATTGCTGGAGCATGTGGGCCTTTCCTCCGAAGATGCACGCAAATATCCCCATGAGTTTTCCGGCGGTCAACGGCAACGAATCAGCATTGCTCGGGCTTTATCCTCCCACCCCTCTTTTATTATCTGTGATGAACCGGTTTCCTCTCTGGATGTTTCTATTCAAAGTCAAATACTAAACCTTTTAATAGATCTTCAGAAGGAACTCGGTATTACCTACCTATTCATTGCCCATAACCTCTCGGTAATTTTCTATATGAGTGATACCGTTTCGGTTATGTACACGGGAAGAATCGTGGAAATGGCCCCTGCAAAAGAACTGTTTCAAAATCCCCTACATCCTTACACCCAACTATTAATCAAAACCTTAGATCCCGAAGCGAGAAAAGATCCCTTCATTAAAGAGGATACCGGAGAAGTCCCTAGTTTGATTTACTATCCTACAGGCTGTACCTTTTATCCTCGCTGCCCTAGAAGGCAATCCCGTTGTTTAGAGGCTTTTCCTCCCTTAGAAAACCAGGGAGTCGAGCACCAAGTAGCCTGTTATTTTCCCGCCCCTCTAATCTAATTGCCGGTACGTAGAGAGGAAATCTCCTAATCTACCGATGGCTTCTCTGAGCGTGTCTTTATTGGGCAAAAACACCAACCGGAAATGGTCAGGCTCCGGCCAATTAAAGCCTGTTCCCTGCACAAGCAAAATCTTTTTTTCTAAGAGCAGATCAAGAATAAACTGCTGATCGTTTTTTATATTAAATTTTTTAACATCTATTTTAGGGAAACAGTACAAGGCACCTTTAGGTTTGGTAGTGGAAACGCCGGGTATTTGATTCAATAATTCATAACATAGATCTCTCTGTTCCCTTAGTCTTCCACCGGGGAGTATAAGGTCGTTTATGCTCTGATACCCCCCTAAAGCCGTCTGAATGGCATACTGAGCAGGGACGTTTGAGCAAAGACGCATGTTACTTAGTATATCCAACCCCTCTCGGTAGTCTTTAACAATAGTCTTGTTTCCACTTAACACCATCCATCCCGCTCGAAAACCTGCAGCCCGATACGCTTTAGAAAGGCCGTTCATGGTAATACAAAAAATATCATTGGAAAGGGAAGCAATAGAAACATGCTCCACCCCGTCGTATACGATTTTATCGTATATCTCATCGGCAAAGACAATTAACTGATGTTCCGCTGCAATATCGTGGATCTTTTCTAAGATTTCCATTGGATATACACTTCCAGTTGGGTTATTAGGATTTATCACCACTATCGCTTTTGTTCGGGGAGAAATTTTGGCTTCCATATCGGCAATATCTGGAATCCAGTCCTGCGACTCATCGCATCGATAGTGTACAGCTTTACCACCCGCGAGGTTTGCCGCAGCGGTCCACAAGGGATAGTCCGGAGCAGGAATTAGCACCTCATCGCCATTGTTTAAAAGTCCCTGTAGCACCATTACAATCAGCTCGCTAACTCCATTCCCTATATAGATGTCCTCCACCCCTACTCCCGCTATGCCTTTCTGTTGGCAGTACTGCATTATGGCTTTACGAGCAGGAAATATCCCCTTGCTATCGCAATACCCCTGTGCATTATGAAGGTTAAGAATGATATCGTGGATGATTTCGTCCGGAGCATCGAACCCAAACGGTGCAGGATTGCCGATATTCAGTTTAAGGATTGTGTAACCTTCTTCTTCCATTCGCTTGGCCTGCTCAAGAACAGGTCCACGAATATCGTAACAGACATTTTCTAGTTTTTCCGATTTCTTAAACCTTCGTACTTCCATTAGAAACCTCCGATTTTCCATAGATCCAGAAACTTGCGTCCTGGATAAACCGGCTAAGAACTAAAATTACAAGATTTTCTTTCCTTCCCTCTATATACCGTTCCCATTTTTTCGACGGATAGGTAGTTAGAAACCATTTCCTTCTACTCTCTATCTCCTCCAGGATTTGGGGGTCCTCGCCTTTTAAGGTATGTAGCAGGTAATTAGAGAGAAGAAAAAGAATCGGTTCTTTTTGGTAATTCTGAAACTCTGTCAATGCTTTTAGGGCATCCTCATATCTATGGGCAAATAAGTAAGCAAGCGCAAGGGAAAATCGGGCGTAATCTACACCCTTTACTTCTGTTGTATTAGTAAGAGGGGTATAATACTCTTCTAAACCTTCCGGATTACTTTTCATCAAGTGCCCCACCCCTAATTCAACGGCGAGACTTTTGTATACCCTTGGAGATTGGGTCTTTAAGGTGTTCGACAAAGATAACATTTTGTCCGATTCACCAAGCACTAGATAGGTGTTCATTAATATACGGGCATTCTGTTCACTGAGTTTTTTACCTTCCTTAATTTTTGCTTCCAAAAAGGCTTTAATACCTTGCCAGTTTTCCCCTTCCATAAGGAGAAAAAGCTTCCAGTTTTTTAAAAAGTAGGTGTTCATTATGAACAGAACAAGGAGAAATAAGAGGCTTATGTACCAATTCTGCTTCCAGAAATCTAGAGCATATCCCCTCCCAATGATGAAAAAGGGCATAAAAAAGATGAAAATTAATGAAAAAATGAGTATACTATTAAAAAATATGAAGATAGTTTTAAATTTCACCTTAAAAACTCCAATAATTAGTATAGGAGTGTAATTGAAACTTGTGGCTGGGTCAACGGAGTTACTATGAATAAAATACTGATATCCTCAATTCCACCGAATACTTACTTCTCTGCTCCGGTATACTTGGATGACAAATACATCCTGCTCTCTCAGGATACTCCTTTAAAGGAATCCCTTTTACATCGCTTACGGGATTGGGGGTACTCTTATGTATATTCCGATGGACAGCCTACTGCCTCACCTCTTCTACCAACCCTTTCTTCCCAGGCAGAAGGAACCGTCGTTTCTCTAGATGAAGATGTAAAAGAACAGGCCCAGATTCAAACCACCCAAAAATTTTTTAAAGATTTACTAGACTTTGTCGAAAGAATGTTTACAGATTTCATTACAAAAAATGAACTGTCTATCTCAAAAATTACAGAAAAAGTAAAAGACTTAATTACCCAGGTAAAAAATCAAAGAAACTATATTCTTAGACTAGCAGATTTAACTTCTCAGGATAAAAACTATATCGTGATCCATACTGCAAAAACCTCCATCCTTTCTATTGCTCTTGGTATGCAACTACGGCTACCCCCGCACAAGCTAATTGAATTAGGTATGGCTGCCCTCCTGCATGAAATAGGTATGATTCGGTTGCCACCCCAACTCTACATGTCCAACCGTTTACTTTCCCCCGAAGAAAAACGAGCTATCACTGCCCATCCCATTATTGGTTATAAAATTTTAAAGACTTACTCGTTTCCTGTACCTGTCTGTTTATCTGTGCTAGAGCATCATGAACACTTGGATGGGACCGGTTACCCGCAGAAACTTAAAGGAGAACGTATATCCTTACCTGCTAGAATTATTGCAGTGGCAGGTTCTTACGCAGCCTTAGTTTCCAAGCGCCCCTACAGGCCTGGTAAGGATGGCCATGCAAGTTTACTAGACCTTTTACGAGAAAAAGGGACTCATTACGATGAGAATATATTAAAAGCCCTAGTCTTTGTTATTTCTCTCTATCCTATTGGAACATATGTACAGTTAGCTAATGGATCTAAAGGAGTAGTGATAGAACCTAATGTAGAAAATCCCCGCTATCCCTTTGTGAAAATTTATGTGGCGGATACCGGAGACCTCTTAAAAGAGCCTATGGTGGTAAAAACAGACACAGAACCAACAAAGATTACCCGGGCTTTAACAAGAGAAGAAATAGTTAAAATTCACCCCAATGCAGTCCAAATTTCAGATTGACAGGCCCTGCATTCCTAGCTACTTTTAACCCCTACTGGTGGAGCTATGAAGTACCCATTACAAGATTCATCCGATGAAATGCTAACAATTCTAGATGCTTTGGAATCTATTACTAATGGCATGGAACAGCCAGGGTTGCAGGAAAAGTTACAACAAATTCCTCCTTCTTCTCCCCTAAGACCTTATGTCGATTTAATTTTCGCTATCCAGGCTTATTATAAAGGAGAGGTAAAAGCGGTCTCTCATTACCTTCTATCCATACCGGACTCCTCTCCTCCGGCCCGGCTAAAACCTCTGCTTTTTTATCTTTGCCATTTAACCGACATCCCACCCGAGGGAAAAGTTGAAAAAGAACTTGTAAAAGCTCTTCAATACCACAAAAGCGTGTTAGAAACAACTGCAGAAGAAGCTTTAACTTCCCTACAAGCGGGAATTGAAGAGGCTTTTTCTGACAGTATGGCCTACTTAATCCGCGAATTGTATGTAAAGCAGCCCACCCTAGCCCAAAAAACAACTCTATGGGTGCTTCAGCAAATGCACCTGCAGGGTTGGGAGGGATCTTTATTTAAACAGCATCTTAAAATGATAGTCGGCGAACTTGAGTGCCTCCGTTTGCAGGCACTGCATGCCTTTTATCATGCCCCATCAGAAGGTTTTACTTTCTGGTATCGATACATAATTCGCCTTCTTCAAAACGGGAATAGAGAAGAGCAAGAGATAGAGGCAGCCTTACTTGTAGGGTTATATGCAGGGATTCTGTCAACTCTTCATCCCAACGAAGTTGAAGTGCTAGAGCATCAATTAGATAAGGATTTTCCGGCCTTACAGAAAAAGTATAAAAAGTTTTTCCTATCCCTTTCAAATCGGCCGCTTCCAATTTCTAGCTTACCAACTTATAGGAAATCCTCTAAACAACTAGAATTATTTTGAGAAGGATATGAAAGAGTTTAGGTTAGAACAGGTTTTACAATGGGCACAGGCGAATTCTGTTCCCTTAGACCCAACTGTACAAAAAAAGATAGAAACTTTGCTATCCCCCGAACCTTTAGAAAATATCGAAGAATTACTTAAAGAGCTAAAATCCCCTCCTCCCTACCTTGGGCCGGGGATCTGGCTTCGCGTTCTAAATTCCCATAAGTCCGGAGGCTCCCATGTATGAAGTAGTAGTTACCCTCAATGAAAATAAAAAAATTGCTGTACCCTATGGTACTCCGGTTGGTACCCTCCTTGGTCATTTTTGCCAAGAATTGGAGGAATGTCCGGTAGTAGCCTGTTTTGTTAATAATGAACTTACCAGTCTTTCCTATAAGTTAAAATTTAATGCTCTGGTACGTCCCGTTACCTTAGACTCTCCAGCCGGAGTAACTATTTATCGAAGATCCCTGTGCTTTCTTTTGACAGTAGCTGCAAGAGAACTGTATCCCGGCAATCCCCTGACCATCGGCATCTCTTTATCGGATGGATATTTCTACTATTTTTTAGGTAAAGACACAATTTCTCCTAATGAATTAGCAGCTTTACGAAACCGAATGATGGAAATTATTGCTCTAAATGTTCCTATTCGGAGAACCGTCATGTCTTACCATGACGCCCTTCAGTACTTTACTCAGAACGATCAGGACGCTACAGCGGAATTATTGGAAACCCGGAATGAGATGAAAATTCCAGTTCACGAGTGCAGGAATTTTCTAGATCTAGCGCATATACCGCTTGTCCCTTCTACGGGGTACCTTCGTCATTTTATTCTTCAACCGTATGAAAGTGGGTTTATTCTTCGGTTCCCTAAACCCGGCAAAGATCCCTCGCAATTCGAAGAGTTTAAAGACAGCCCTCTTCTGTTTTCTATTTATAAAGAGTATAAAACCTGGGGAAAAATCCTCAATGTAGCCACAGTAGGTCAGTTAAATAAAATTACTGCCTCGGACCAAATAGTGGAGTTTATTCGGGTAGCTGAAGCTCTCCATAATAAAAAAATTGCTCAGATTGCCGATCGTATAGCCCAACAACGCAACAATTTGAAGGTAATTCTTATTGCTGGTCCCTCTTCCAGTGGAAAAACTACCTTTACCAAAAAGCTTTCGATAGAACTACGGGTGTTGGGATTTTTACCTGTCATGGTTTCTCTAGATGATTACTTTTTACCCCGGGATCGAACTCCAAGGGATGAACATGGCAATTATGACTTTGAGGCTTTAGAAGCCATTGATGTCCCTCTCTTAAACCAGCATTTAATTCAGCTTTTTGAAGGGAAGGAGGTAGAAATCCCCGAGTTTGATTTTAAATCTGGAAGCCGAAAAAAAGGTGGACGGCCTTTAAAGATTCCAGAGAACGGCATACTGCTAATGGAAGGAATACATGGATTAAACGATCGCCTCACTCCCCAGATAGACGGATCTCTTAAGTTTAAAATCTATGTCTCTGCTTTAACACAATTGAATATTGATGAACATACTCGGATACCCACTACTGACAACCGACTTATACGACGCATAGTAAGGGATTATCAATTTCGGGGACATACTGCGTACCAAACCCTAACTATGTGGCCCTCGGTCCGGAGGGGGGAAGACCGCAACATCTTTCCCTTTCAAGAATCTGCCGATGCAGCTTTTAACTCTGCCCTAGATTATGAACTGGGCGTGCTCAAACCCATTGCGGAGCCTATTTTAAAAGCAGTAAAACCTCATCATGAAGTATATTCTGAAGCTATACGCCTTCTTTCTTTCCTTAACAATTTTTTACCCATACCGGCAAAGTATGTTCCGGAAACTTCTATTTTAAGAGAGTTCATCGGAGATAGTGGTTTTAAATATTAAGGATCGGCCGAAGTTCCCGAACTTGCAAGGCTCTATACGGGTACCCCCATCCCGTATCACAAAATCTTAAAGAGGGAGCTCCACGAACCTTTTAAAGGGGGAAACTTAAGAGCCTCTTTTAATAAGGTTAAGAACTTAAGACGGGAAATATTCCGGGCTCCAAAACGTTCTAGATGACTTGTGTATACTTGACTATCTATCAACTGAAAATTCTTTTGTATAAGACAACGGACTAACGTAACAAACCCCACTTTAGAAGCATTGGGTGACCAGCTAAACATAGATTCTCCAAAAAACACCCTACCCAAAGAAACACCGTACAAGCCTCCTACCAAAGACCCTTCAAGAAAAACCTCCACAGAATGGGCATACCCTAAGCGATGCAGTTCAGTATAGGCTTCTATCATATCCTCGGTAATCCAAGTGCCTTCTTGATTGGGTCTAGGAGTCCGGGAACAGGCAGTAATAACCTCTAAGAATTGGGTATCAAATGTAACTTGATAGAGGCCTTTTCGTAATAGACGTTCTAAAGATTTAGGCACATGAAGCTCTGAAGGAAACAATACAAACCTAGGGTCCGGGCTCCACCAAAGGATAGGAGACTCTTCATCATACCAGGGGAAAATTCCCTGCGTATATGCAGAAAGAAGCATCCCGGGCGACAAGTTCCCTCCCATTGCCACGATACCTTCTCTTGTTGCGGTTAATGGCGAAGGAAAGGAAAAGGTTTCCTCTTCGGATAAATAGGGAAAAGGTGGAACGTTTTTCTGACGGCTCATAGCTAGGGCATTACACCTTTTTAAAAATAGGCTCACCGTTTTCCAAGGCAACCTGAACGATTCCACCTTCGCTTAAAGTTCCGAATAGTACCTCATCGATAAAGTAGGTTTTGATTTTTTCTTCTACAATTCTTGCAATGTTTCTAGCTCCAAACTCCCGAGAGTATCCTAAATCGAGAAGGTACTCTACTACTTCTTGTTCAACCTGAAGAGTGATATTTTTCTCTGAGAGTTGCTCCTGGAATAGTTTCAATTCTTTCCAGACAATATCTCTAACCGTGTCCCTGTCTAAACCCTTAAATACTACCACCTTATCTAAACGGTTTCGGAATTCCGGGCTAAAGGTACGCTCTATTGCAATCTGTACTACCGATTCATTTAAAATCCTCTCTCCAAATCCGATTAAGGGCTTACCAATGTCCCTAGCCCCTGCATTTGAGGTCATAATCAGGATTACATTACGGAAATCTGCTTTTTTACCACTATTGTCTGTAAGGGTTGCATAGTCCATTATTTGCAGTAATACATTAAAGATGTCCTGGTGGGCCTTTTCTATTTCATCTAGTAGCAACACGGCATGGGGAGTTTTCCGAATAGCTTCAGAAAGCAAACCTCCTTCTTCATAACCGACATATCCGGGAGGAGAACCAATTAATCTAGATACCGTGTGCCTTTCCTGATACTCACTCATATCAAAACGAATCAGCGGAACTCCTAAAATATCCGCCAGACTCCTTGCTAGCTCCGTCTTTCCTACCCCTGTAGGTCCTACAAACAAAAACGAAGCAATTGGCTTATTCGGGTTACGGAATCCTGCCCGGGATCGTTTTACAGCCTCAGAAACAGCCCGAAGGGCCTCATCTTGGCCAAATATGCGTTTCTGTAATTCCGGCAGCAGAACTTTTAGTCGATCCCGTTCCGAATAGGATACACTTCGTTCTGGGACCTTAGCAATTTTAGCCACCACTTGTTCAATGTGACCTTCAGTAACCTCAGGTATGGTTTCTTCCATTCCTTCCCGGTAGGTATGCATCCGCATCCAGGCACCTGCCTCATCCATTACATCAATCGCTTTATCGGGAAGGAATCGATCGTTAATAAGCTTGGAAGATAATTCTACCGCAGCCCGTAAAGCCTCAGGCTTATATACTACCTTGTGATGTTCCTCATACTTCTGTTTTAACCCTTCCAAGATTTTTACGGTATCCTCGACCGAGGGCTCAGGCACTTCGATTTTCTGAAATCTTCTAGCTAGGGCACGGTCCTTTTCAAAAAATTTCCGGTATTCTTCGTAGGTGGTGGAACCTATACAACGTAACCGTCCAGATTGTAGAGCTGGTTTTAGTAAGTTTGAGGCATCCATGGCACCACCCGATACAGCCCCCGCTCCTACAATTGTATGTATTTCGTCTATAAAAAGAATTATTTTTTCCTCTTCCTGCAAACGGTTAATAACCGCCTTCATGCGTTCCTCAAAATCTCCCCGGTACCGGGTGCCCGCGATCATAGCCCCCATATCTAAGGCAAAAATTCGATACCCCTTTAAAATATCCGGGATTCTCCCTTCTACAATACGAGCGGCAAGCCCTTCGGTAATTGCAGTTTTACCTACTCCTGGTTCACCTACTAAAATGGGATTGTTTTTCAGTCTCCGGACTAAAACCTGTATGGTTCGTTCAATAATATCTTCCCGCCCAATAACTGGCTCTAATTTCCCCTCTGCAGCTAGAGCTGTCAACTCTACCGTAAAGTCTTTAAGAATGTCCCGTCTTAAAGGAGAACGGCTTGTTTTCTCTTTTTCTTTTGCTGGTTGGGGCCCCGAATAGGAAGAAGGTTCCTCATCGTCACCCTCTTCCTCCTTTGCTTCGCCCTCTTCTATCCTTCTAGTATGATACGATCCATGAGAAACAACCTCTAACAACACCAACCGTTCTAAGCCTGCTTTTCTAAGGAGATAGGAACCATAGGATTTTTCCTCATCGTAAAGGGATACTAGTACATCTCCGATATCTACCTCACCCTTACTAGAAAACTCGGTGTGTAAAATAGCCCGTTCTAGTACGTGTTGAAACCCCAAAGATTGGACCGGTTCCTGTTGTTTTGTTTTTGGAACTTTTTCTTTAAGATAGACCTCTACCTCTTCGCGAATACTATCGGGTTCTAACCCACACTCATGAAGGATGGTTCTTGCCCCATCAAAGTGAAGAGCAGCAAACAGTACATGTTCCGGGGTTAAATATTCATGTTTTCGATGTCTGGCCTCCTGATAGGCCGCATTCAGAATATCCTGTAATTCTTGATTAATAGTCATGGTTACCTATGCCTTTTCTACCGTACATTTTAAAGGAAATTGCTGGGCCTTTGCTAACTGGCGCACCTGATTAGCTTTTGTGGCCGCAATATCATAAGGGTACACCCCTATGGTGCCCTTACCTCTCCGGTGAACATCCAGCATTATCTTGGTGGCCTCTGCAGCACTTTTATGAAAAACCGCCATAATTACACTAACTACAAATTCCTGAGTAGTGTAATGGTCGTTATATAACACTACCCGATACATATCCGGCTCTTTCAGTTTATCCTTTAAGAGTTCCTGGGTATATGCATCGTCTCTTATAGAAAGATCCTCTTTTCCAGCCACAGAACTAACCCTCTTGTAGTATAAAGTATGGAAAAATTACAGGGTTGGCAACTAGCTCTTCTAGGCTTACACGAGGTAGACTTGACCCTGGGCTCTCAAGCCAGTACTTTAGGCCCATGAAAAGTACAGTAGTTACTCTTCACTGTCCCATTTACGATGTATCCCTTATCCAAGAAAAATTGTCCCAGGGATTAGAACTCCTTGGAGGATTTGACCAATTCTTTAGAAAAGGAGAAAAAATTCTACTTAAACCTAACCTGCTGTATGGCCAAAATCCTGATAGAGCTGTTACAACCCATCCTGTGTTTTTCGAAGGAGTGATACGAGTATTTCAATCCTTTGGCCTTTCTTTAACCTTTGGTGACTCTCCTGCCCGTATT
>JBDNDI010000080.1:0-9116 GCA_046719195.1 Spirochaetales bacterium
TTTTTTCCCAATCTCCCCTAACCCTTATTGCAGTAAAACCCCAAGACGCAAGATCCCTGTTAGAAGAAATTGCTCCCTTTTCAGAAGGAAAAGGATTTATTTCCCTTATGGCAGGCAAAACCCTTGCCTTTCTTCAACAATACCTGAAAACCGCGCTCCTTTGTCGATACATGCCCAATTTAGCTGCCATGTATGGAAAGGCAGCTATTGGTGTCTCTTTCCCAGTTAATTTGGAAGATGTGGGTTTTAAATCTACCTGCAGGGAGATCGCCCAGGCAGTAGGCTTGCCTTTAGAGATTCCTGAAACGCTCATGCCAACAATAACCGGCCTTTCGGGTTCCGGCATTGCCTTTGTGTTTCATTATATCCACGCTTTAGCGCTAGGGGGGGTAAAGACTGGTTTACCCTATCCCACTGCCTTGCAGACGGTTCTTCAGGTAATGGAAGGGGCTATAGAAGTGCTTAGAAAAACCGGAGATCCCCCTTCTACCTGGCTTACGCGCGTTACCTCTCCTGCGGGGACTACTATTGAGGGGCTACAAGTGTTGGAAGAGGCTTCGGTTACGGCAGCAGTACTTGGAGCAGTAGAAGCAGCTAGTCGCAGAGCCCAAGAGCTAGAAGGAGTATAATGGAATGCTCGATTTGAAATTCTTACGAGAGAACCTGGAAGCGGTAAAAGAAAACATCCGAAATCGTGGGGTACAGGCAGATGCAGACCATGTAGCTAGACTGTACGATGAGCGGAATGCTCTCATCGGAGAAATAGATGCTCTTCGAGCCCGGCGTAACGAGAATGCCCAGAAAATGAAGGGGAAATTACTGCCAGAGGAGCGTAGTAGGCTTATTGAAGAGGGGAAAGAACTAAAAGTCCTCATTGCAGAGAAGGAAGAGCTACTTGCGGCCAAGGAAAATGAGCTTTACCAAGAGGCTTCCCGTATTCCTAATATGGCCCATCCGGCCGCTCCTATTGGCAAAGAAGAGAAGGACAATCTAGAACTGAAACGAGTAGGTTCTCCACCCACCTTTGATTTCCCTCCCAAAGATCACCTAGAACTCGGTGAGCTTTTAGACATTATCGACTTTGATACGGCTACCCGTGTATCGGGCACGAAGTTTTATTATTTGAAGAATGAAGCTGTGTTTCTAGAATTAGCCCTTATCCGCTATGCCTTCGATATTCTCCAGAAGCATGGGTTTCAGCCCTTCATTACTCCGGATGTTGCGAAAGAAGAGATTGTGGAGGGTATTGGATTTAATCCTCGAGGGCCAGAGAGCAACATCTACACGATTGAGGGAACGGGAACCTGTTTGGTCGGTACTGCAGAAATCACCCTAGGGGGATACTATGCAGATCAGATTTTAGAAGCGGAGGCATTACCCATCCGGATGGCAGGACTTTCCCATTGCTTTCGACGGGAGGCAGGGGCGGCAGGTCAGTTCTCCAAGGGTTTGTACCGGGTGCACCAGTTCACCAAGGTTGAAATGTTCGTTTACTGTAAGCCTGAGGAATCGGACGCCTGGCATGAGAAGCTCTTGACCCTTGAGGAAGAGATCTTTGCCGGTTTGGGAATCCCCTACCGAGTGGTGGATACCTGTACAGGAGATTTAGGGGCACCGGCCTATCGCAAGTTCGATCTGGAAGCCTGGATGCCCGGCCGGGGAAAGGGAGGAGAATGGGGAGAGGTAACCAGCACTTCCAACTGTACCGACTACCAGGCTCGTCGTCTAGGTATCCGTTACAGGGAAGAGGGGAAGAACCGTTTCGTGCACATGCTTAACGGAACCGCTATTGCTGTTTCCCGGGGTATTATTGCTATTCTAGAAAATTTTCAACAGGCGGACGGATCCGTCCTCCTTCCTCAGCGGCTTGTGCCTTATACGGGTTTTAATCGTATTCTTCCGAAAAAACCAATGTGAAAAGTGCCTAGGAAACCTATATAAGGTAGAGCGGCTACTAGGGAAGATCTTGTATCTCTGGGCATGCCGCATCTTGGAGGGATACCAATGCCTAGACCCATTATAATTGCGGAAGTGGGAACCTCCCATGGGGGGGACCTTGGCCGAGCCAAGGAACTTGTGGCTAGTGCAAAAGAGGCCGGCGCAGATGCAGTAAAGTTTCAAATAGTGTATGCCAAAGAGATTCTACCCCCCAATTGTGGCGAGGTAGAGCTCCCTGGAGGCCGAGTCCCTCTGTTCGAGCGGTTTCGCTCGCTGGAGCGGCCTTTAGAGTTCTATGCCGCCATAAAAGAAGAATCCGAAGCCCGGGGTCTGTGTTTTGTCTGTACTCCCTTTGGGCTGCAGAGCGCCCGTAATCTTCGTGATATAGGTACCCGGATTTTTAAAATTGCCTCCCCGGAACTAACCTTTTACCCTTTACTAGAAGAAGTTTCTTCCTATGGCGCACCGTTACTTCTTTCTACCGGCGTTTCTACGTTGGGGGATATTGAGCAAGCCCTTACTGTAGTGCAGAACATTACCCGCACTGCTTTGAAAAGAGACGAGGCCTTTAAAGCACCTCCCTTACAAAAAGAAAACATCTCTAGAAAGCCTAGTTCAGAAAAAAAATGGGCCGCTCTATTCCGCAAAAGCACCGTATCCCCCGTGGGGAGCTCCTCCGAAAAAGGGAAACCCTCTTATCACCGTTTTTTTTCCCTTACTTTGTTGCATTGTATTACTGCCTATCCAGCGCCGGAAGAGGAGTATAATCTTTCCCTCTTGCCGAATTTACGGGCTATTTTTGGTGTGCCTGTAGGCATCTCTGATCATAGTTTAGACCCTGTGTTAGTACCGGTTCTTTCAGTTTTGGAAGGGGCGGTAGTAATTGAAAAGCATATAACTTTAGACCGGAAAGCGAAAGGCCTAGATGACCCTATTGCTCTAGAGCCGAAAGCGTTTACTCTGATGGTGCAGGAAGTGAGGGCGGCTTATACCGAGATACGGGCAGGAAGGAGATCGCAAGTGGTAGAGGCGCTTGAGGCCCACTATGGTAAAAAACGGGTTCTAGCTTGCTTGGGAACAGGGGTAAAGAGATTAGCACCATCTGAAGCACCTAATTACTTTACTACCAATCGTTCTCTCCACGCTTTGGTCGATTTAGAGCCCGGGGATCGTTTAAGCGAAGAAAACTGTGCTTTATTGCGAACCGAGAAAAACCTTAAGCCTGGCCTTGCTCCGGAGTTCTATAAACAGGTTTTAGGTAAAAGGGTGACGCAAAAGGTGCCGGCAGGGGAAGGAATCCGCTTCGAACATTTACTTTCTTCTTAGTGTTTGTTAACGTGTTGCCTCATCCTGAAAACTCCTAGCCGCGATTCTTTTTTTTTTTTGGGGGATATACTCCCTTTCTTCCCTCTTCTCCTATACCATTAGGATAGGGGTCAGGCTAAGCTGTTTTTATAGCTGTAATAGCAAAGCTACCGCAGATCTCCCTGATTTTCTGCTTCCCAAGGTATAGAACAACGGATTGACCTGTTTCGTCTTTACCTCTTCCGTCTCCTCCAAACCCCATGTCCTTCTATCGTCTCTTCGAGATTACCGCAGGCTTCCCAGCCCCGTTCAAAGATGCCGAACAGAAGAAATACTGCCGAAAGAAAGCGCATTCCGTGAAAAATCGTGAATAATTCTTGTAAAAGCAGGGCTTGTCAGACCTGACAAAAAAACCGTATATAAGCACAGCCAATGGCTAGGAAGCTCTTGGCCCTATTTCCTTAGCCACTCTCTCTAGTATACGTGTGGATTAATGTATCTTCTAAGGTTGAGTGTTTGGTAGGCGACGCAGAATAAAAAGGGTAACATCGTCTACCTGGGGTGCGTTCCCCCGGAAAGCATGAAAATCCTCCCAAAATCGGATGAGACAATTAGGTAAAGATTGGGTAGCCGTAGCATTCAGATACTGTTTAATTCGCAAATACGAATACGTCGAACCCGTGGGAGATATTTGTTCTACCAGCCCATCGCTGAAGAGTAGCAGAACATCCCCCGGCTGGAGAATTACTTTATAGGGAGTGGGTTTAAAAGTATCCAGAATACCCAAAGGTGGATTTGTAACCGGTGGAGGTAGGGTTGCAAGTTTATCTTTTCTGTAGAACGCTAGATGGGAATGCCCCAAATCGAAGATGGTAATTTCATATTTTTCAGGATTGCATTCTAAAAAGATTCCTGTAGCATATTTTTCAGATCCAAATGTTCGTAGCATAAACTGATTTAAGAGAATTAAAAAATCTGAAAGTTTTTTTCTACCATCAAAAGCTTCCAACATACCGGCAATAGTGGAAGATACAAGGGAAGCAGCAATCCCTTTTCCTGCCACATCACAAAGGCTGACGATAAATCGATCTGAGGAGGCTTTTTTTATTCCTATGAAATCTCCTCCTATTCCTTTTGCCATAAGGGAGGAAAAGGCGAACTCTACCTCCCCTTCTTTGTGATAATGCATTTCCTTAATAAGGCTTTTTTGAATTTTTTGAGCCAGATTAATATCTTCCCTTGTTAATTTTGATAAAAAAATAACAAGATCCCACGAGGTAAAAATCCCAATAAAATGCTCCTTTTCATCCTGCAAAACATAGTAGGTAACTGTGCGGTCGGTCTGCCTTACCCGTTCTGCTACGGTAAAGATATTTTCCGTCCAGAAAAATCTTTCAACATCAGTTAGAATCTGAGGTAATTTTTGCCGGGAAAGTAGATCCCGACCATACGGACGGCTCACGGCTTTCAGAAGTTGTTCTCGTATCAGAATCCCTTTTACTATTCCCTCTGTATCTACTACACCTACCGCCTCTACGGACTCGGCTTTAGTGAAATCATCCACAATGTCTAAGATAGTATCCGATATAGACACGAACCAGGTGCCAGAAATTAGGGTAGAGATAGTGCCCTCTAGAGGTGTGACCAGAGGGTTTACCTGTCTTAGACATTTAAATCCGGGATTTGCTGGGGCCGGGAGTTTGTCTGTTTCTAATTCCGATGCGGTAGTATCTAATGAAGATAAATCTAGACTTTCTAATTTCATTACTCTATAATACCTCTTCTAGGAAATATTTTACGCACACCCACTGTGGTTCGCTTTTCATCAAATACAACGCCACCATTCCAGTACTCGACTGCGGCAAATAGCGCATTTCCTCCATCATACTCGTCACTTTTTTCTGTACGATAGGAAATATAATGCTCCATGTCCTGAAAATTGCGCTCTAAAAAGCACTCTAAACGTTTTTTGTTAAACTCATTCCACTTTTCTATATCATTAAAACCTTCCCCTTCATCCTGTACAATTACCCGGGCTTCTACTTCAGAGAAAAAAAACCAAACACGTACTTTCTTGTTTGGATCTTTGCGATTGCCATGTTTTATGGCATTTTTAATTAGTTCACTGATTTGCTGTTCTAACAGATTTACCTCCCGGATTGAGGAAGGGGCCTTTTGAATGATCAGCAATGTAAAGTAACGGATTTGCTTGAAGTCGCTAGGAAATTCTTTAAAATTCATTCCTTCTTTTTGTAGCAGGGGACTAGCCGAGTCCACCAAAATCATGGGTAAAGCATTCATATTAATTTCCTTTCCTTATACGTTGTATGGCAGATTCTATGTTCTGCTCTAATGGTAAGTATTCATGGAGTTTGGTAAGGGTTAATACTTTAAGGACAGTGCCGGTTACATTGGTAAGGAAAAAGGATAGTTTTTTTTCTTTAGCCGATGCAAACAAACCTAGTAAGGTGCCTACTCCGGTTGAGTCTATGTATTCACAGTTTAAAAAATCTACAAGTATTTTATTAATATTTTTTTCTAACATTTTATTAAATACCGTTTTTAGTTGAGAAGCGTTGTACATATCCATCTCGCCATGAATTTCAATTACATATATTTCTTCTGCTCGTTTTAATTTTATCTCCATACCCACCTCTTTATTTAACGAAACTTTAATATCACCATACTCGCATCGTCTTCTAAGGCTTTCCCTTCAGAATGCGTTTGGAGTTGGTGTTTAATTATCTTTTGAATATTTTGTGCGCTAGAGAACTTGTGTTCATTTACTAAAGCTTGAATCCAATCTAAGCCAACGATCTCGCCGGAACCAGACTTTATTTCTACCAGTCCATCTGAATACAGAACCCATATATCCCCACTATGGATAGGATATATATTACTCTGATACTTGTAGGTTTTATCGATACCAAGCGGTATTCCCCCCGATAGACTTTCAAAGTTTGTTTTGGGAAAAAAAGAACATCGAAGGGCGCCACTATTGCCGGCCTTACTACAAGATATTTCTTTTTTAGCTAAATCAATATGCAATACAATGAGAGAAGAAAAGAAATCACCGCTTAACACTTTACAAAAGATCCAATTTAACCGGTTGAAAATTGTTTCTGGCTTTTTAATTAGAGGAGCCAATAGATGTAAGACTACTTTAATAATCAGCGAAGTTAAAATAGCATTGTACCCTTTCCCTGTAGATTCTCCGTGGACTATATAGAATTTTGTATCCGAAATAGATACCCAATCCATAAAATCACTGTTTATTCCGCCAGCGGGAAGGTAGAAAGAATCTATGCCTAGGGCAGGAACTTTGGGCAGTTTCTTGTTATACAGTAACGAATGCAACTCTTCTAAGTATTTTTTCTTTTCTTTCTCCATTTGTATTTCAGCGAAATACGATATATCTGAAATTAATACGATCCCTTTACTTAAGGTCCTTGCAGCTTCTGCAAAGGTTGGCATCCACTGCGCCTTTTGTATAGGTTGGCCTTTAGGTATCGCCATCAATAGTAAACCCAAGTTTTGCTTTTTTTCTTTCAACGCAAGATACACCCACGTAAACTCTTTTGTTTCTATTGAAGAAAGGGAAGGTTGGGATAGAACCACATCTTTTGGAAAGGCGGATAGGTTTAAGGAGGAAAAGGATAAAAAAGGAGGAAAATCGGGTTCAAAGGACTTCTCTTTCCATAGTCCTTTTAATGCAAGGCTTTGTTCTGTATCATCTATGAATAAATAGATAGCTACAGCAGATGCTTGAGTAAAGGTTGCTGCCCATTGTTGGACCAGAGTATTAAAAGGCAAAAAATCTCCGCTTTTGGTATACAGAGAAGCTTGTAAAGCTTCCGGTAAGCTTCGATAAAAAGAACTTAATCTTTTGTATAAAAGGATATATTTTTTATTCCATAGAACATTCAGCTTACCGAGGATAAATCCTATTAGTATACCAGGCGTTAATATGCCTATTATTTCCCACATAATCCGTTAAAATGCGAATTTTAAATTAATATAATGATTCCCCTTAATCCCGGATGTTAAATAGGCATTAAAAGAAATTCCTTGTTCGTTGCAGGCGTCTTTTAAAAAGGACAAATAGTAAAGTCCTAAAGAGTATACCTCTCCATCTTTAGCGTTTGAACTACTGTAAAATTCTTTTAAGGTCTTTTTATTCACTTCTACATTAGCCCGAGAAGTAATTTTTGCTCCTAACTCTTTCATGGCGGTATCCTGATCACAAATTACAATTGATACCTTTGCTCTTTCTCCTGGGATATTTTTTTTTGGATGAAATTGCCAGAGAATGCTAATCCCATTAGGGGGCGTATTTTGTAACAAACTTTTTTGAGCCTTTTTTGTAGGTTTTAAACAAAGGAAGCTAGCTAACTCCAGTACCAACAACCCGACATATTCACTAATGTAGGTTTTGCTAACATAGGTTTTAAGAAGGCCTACCAGATCTTTCAATACCGGTAGGCTTTGTTGAGGTTCTTTCGGAGTAGTAAGCAAGAGCCAAATGAAGGGACGGAGATTTGTTAAGAATTTTTGTATAGTCCCTTCCAGAAGCATCGAATCAGTAGATTTAGATGTCCCTGAAAGCTCAGCTTTTACCGAAAGAAAGAGGAATTGTTTAAACTTCTCTACCTCATCTGCATGTTCCTCTAAAAACACCTTTAGTAATCTTGGATTTCCGGGAGTTTTAATATCTATAGGATATTTGGGATGGGTCCGGTTCCACTGCATTACAATTTCAGACTTACAGATTACTTCCCAGGCAAGAAGATCAAACTGTTCATAAAGCATGGAAAAGACTACTAATTTGTTTAGGTCTAACAAGTCTTTGCGGATCGGTGTTACAGAATCAATACTAATCTGAAGGGTAGAAACATACTGATGCAGAATCATTTTCTGGAGAGTTTGGGGATTATAGTTCTTCATATCTATGCCTAATTTTTCTGCCCCATCCGCCAGTACAAACTTTTTAGGATTTATATTTCTATTTAGAAAATCCTGTATCCCCGAATCCGAAAGAAGCACTAAGGTGGGTAAATGAATTAAGCCCTTTCGAGCGTTTTTTTTCAATTCCATGACACGACCCATTAGAGATGGGATTTAAAGTGACGATTATTAAAAAATGATAAAGTTTTTGTTTAGAATATGTAAAATGTTAAATTATGCATGGAGATAAAAAAGATCCTCTAGATCCTTTATGATTTGTGCCCAACCCGAATGCCGAAAAGTTCTTCATGTTTTCATCATACATGGACTCTGCTGCATTACGGTTTGGCATCCTCTCCTCCATTTCGAAACTTGGAAAATCGGTTCTCTAGTAATACCATCCTAAAAGGTATCTAATCGTTGCTTACAGCGAATATCCAAATTTCTCATGAGGCAATTCTATTCTATTTGCCTAGGGTCGTCAAAAGAGCTTGCGATAATGTATGAAGGCCTTACAGTAGGTGTTTTACCGTATTAGGAAGGTAAGTATTTTTGGTATAAGCTGGTAAGGTATAGGGCCAGCCACCAGTTCATCTACACTTCCCGAAATATAGAGGTCCTGTTCCGGGCAGTAAAAAAGCCAAGAACCTGTAGAACCGGAATGGCCGATAACAGCAGGGACTTTCTTAAAAGCTGTAAATATCCGGGGCAACTGAAACCGCATTAATCCAAAGCTGTACTCAATGGGCCAGCTCGGAGCTCGAAGGGTTTCCCGATCAAGCGGTAGGCCAAACCGGTTCCAACGGCTTTGCATTTGGGAAAAAGTTTCTAGTTTTTTAAACACCCGGCCTTGCACGAGAGAGCGGAAAAAGGCGATGGTGTCTCCTGCTGTACTATACATACCTTTTACAGACTGTATCAGCTGGGGA
>JBDNDI010000081.1:0-9080 GCA_046719195.1 Spirochaetales bacterium
TACTTTTGCACCACAAAGCCAAATACCGGCTTTAAACCGAACACATATTTCGACCCTAGTTCTCCACCGATAGAAGCCAACAGCACACTGGTAAGCATATGGGGAGTAAAACTCTTTAGTAGCTCCTCTACTGCAAAGATTACTCCGGCCAGGGGAGCATTAAAGGCAGCAGCAAGCCCTGCTGATGCACCTGCGGTAATTAGGTATCGTTGTTCTAATTGATCGTAGCGGGATATAGAAGCCATTCCAGTTCCCACAAAAGCCCCTAATGGAATAGAAGGCCTTTCCCTGCCTAAAGAAAGACCGCAGGTAAGGGCTGTTACCCCTCTCCAAAACTTGGAAAAGAGTTCGGGTACCCTTGCAATAACCTACCAGGCTCTCTGGACTCGAACCAGCGTATTTCACTACACTATCTGCAGGAAATGATACAAAGGAAGCGTGTCACACTACCCCTTCCCTCACCTGCCTTTATTCTGGATGTTCATCTTGGAAAACTTGCCCGTTACCTCCGACTTTTAGGTTTTGATGTGGCGTATGCCAACTGTTGGGATGATCCATATATTGTAGATTTAGCACAAAAAGAAAACCGCATTATTCTTACCCGGGACCGGGGTCTCCTGCAGAGAAAAGCTGCGGTTTCCGGCTATTTAGTACAAAATTTATCTCCCCAGGCCCAATTGGTTGAGATTGTTTCCTACTTTCACCTCCGTCCTTATATTCAGCCCTTCAGTCTGTGCCCTCTTTGCGGGACACCGATAGAACAAGTCCCCAAAGAATCCGTGGCTGCCCTGGTGCCAGAGATCGTTTCCCAACGTTATCGCCGATTTCTGCGATGTCCCAGTTGCGGAAAAATCTACTGGAGAGGTGACCATTTCCGCAATATATCTGAGCTGGTTCGATTAGCAAGGAAAAAGGTATATTCCTAATCTTTTTCAATTGCTGGTTCAACGTTTTGGCCGGGTATAGCTCCTCCTAAATCCAGTTTTTCCTGGTTTCAACTTCCCGTGAATTTAGTTTCTAAGAGGGAGTGCCCTTATAAAAAAAGGAGAACTTAAGACTATGTTCCGCCAACTTCTTAACCAGAGCAAGGGCGGGGATACTACTGGCATTTTAGGCTATCCTAATAAAAGTCTTCTAAAACTAATGCTTTCGTTTCCCACATCCTTTCTCCCTTGTTCTTGTTTTTAAGGAATATGATGGCGGGCCAAAAGTTGCTAGAGTAGCCAAAACTTTTGTCAGAGCCTGCTCATCGGAAAGAACCTTGCATTTCCTTACTAAAATAGTTATATTTATATCGATCATTTCGGAGGTATAAATATGCAAAGCTCGCTAATTACCGAAGGCATTTATCGCCTCTCGGCTCATATACATACTATTTTGTTTGAAGGTATATGGCCTCTACCCCAGGGTATGACTATGAACTCCTACATCGTGCAGGGAAAGGATATTGCCATTATCGATGGAGTGTGTGGCTGGGATGGGGTTCCGGAAACTCTGTTCCAACAGTTTGATCAACTCGGCCTATCCGTCGGAGATATTCGTTATGTGGTACTGAATCATATGGAGCCGGATCATACCGGATGGTTAGAGCCCTTAAAAAAGATTACCCGAGGGTTTGAATTAGTTGCTACTCCTCGAGCATTGCGGCTGGCGAAATCTTTCTTTGGATTAGACGAAACATTTTGCACCCTGCATCCGGTGAAGTCTGGGGATAGAATAGACTTAGGGAGGGGTAAAGTCCTTCAATTTGAGGAAATTCCCAATGTACATTGGCCTGAGACCATGGCCACATATGAACAAAGCACTCAGACATTATTCTCCTGTGATGCCTTTGGATCCTTCGGGGCCGTACCGGATTCTACCCCCTCCGACGATCTTTTGTCTGAAAAACTACTGACCCATTTTGAGCAGGAGGCTATCCGCTACTACGCCAACATTGTAGCTGCTTTTTACCTTCCCGTACTAAAGGCGATTGAAAAACTCCGTCCCCTTCCAATTCGAATTTTGGCGCCCGGGCATGGCCTTGTATGGAAAAAGGATCCTGGCAGAATTATTACCCTTTATCAGCGCCTGGCAGAACAAACCCCCGCTCCAAAAGAAAAGGGTATTACCCTACTTTGGACAGGTCCCTCTTCTACTCTAAGCCCGTTGATAGGAGAAATAACTCAGAAAATGCATAATGCTTCAATCCCTCTCTATGTGCATCGAGTGCCTCCCACCCATGTTTCCTACATTCTTTCTTCTATTCTTCGTTCTTCGGTGGTGATCTTGGGCTTACCCCCTTTTGTAACTGAACTACCTTCTCCTCTTGCCCATATTTTAGACGATCTAGGCAGAAAGAAAATCGGAGGCCGCACTTTCTTTTGTCTAAGAGCTAATCTACAAACGAAAAATACCCGGAGTTCTGACCTTTCCCTTCTGGAACAGGACCTAGAAACAATAAATCCCTTCACTGAAACAGCAGGATCTTGTATTGAAGAGGAGATTGCTCAGATCTCCCGCAAATACCAGGTTCGTTGGGAGGTAGTATCATATTCGGGAAGCTTAAGTCTACAAGAAAATTTTGAGCTTTCAATACACCCACGGAACCACAAAGAAAATCCTGCGCTTACCCTGGCAGGATAATCAGGTTACTGGAAAAAGGGTTAAAGAGTCCTTTTAACTTAGAGGCACCGCAAGTACGGCACAAGTACCTGACTCTCCTTTCCGGTTTCCTAATTGAAAGGTAGCGCCTATTTGAGCCACTAACGTTTCAATAAGCTCTAATCCCAAACTAGTGGGTTTGGCTTTAGCCTTTTCTACATCAAGACCAATTCCTGTGTCCTGCACTTTTAGAACTGCTTTTTCCCCCTCTCGCCGTAATGACACATCGATGGTTCCGGTTTGACCACCCGGAAAAGCATGCCGGAAAGCGTTTGTTACTATTTCATTTAATATTAATCCATAGGCAGAGGCTATTTTTGGATTTATTTCTAGAGATCCCTCGCCTTCCACGGCACAGTTCAAAGAAGGGGCCCTTTCCCCCTTAAAGATTGTTGTTAAACTGTTACAAATCTTTTCTGTTAGTTTACCTAAACCAATAGAACGAGTAGACTCTTCTTCTAATACATCGTACAAGTCTGCCATTACCGAAACACGATTGCGAAGGTCTAGCAGTGCTTCTCTGGTTTCCTCTGTTTTTTGGTAAGCCGCTTGTATCGAAGCTAGAGAGGTGATCTGATGGAAGGAACTCCGGAGTCTATGTCGAAGCTCTTTTAAGAGAGATTTATAGTTTTGTTCGGAACGAAAAAGGCTTTCCTCTATGCGCTTTCTTTCCAATATGTCCCAGGAAAGGTCGGCGAATTTTTGCACTATTTCGACATCTTCAGAGGTATAAGGAGTCGCCTTATTCCCTACCCCAATAATTCCTTTACAAGTTTCTCCTACCATAATTGGAACTGTCAGTTCTCGGAGAATAGTGGGATGACCTTCGGGATACCCTTTTCTAGGGGAAAGATCTGGAAACGAGTTATGAATAATCGGTTTTTTGTACCGAGCACAATCTGCCCACACCCCAGCCTTGTCTAAAGGATAGTGAAAAGTAAAATTTTCATTGATCTTGCAAAATTGTTCAAGGGTTTGGGTAGACCAGGTTTGTAATTGAACAGCCTCACTTCCCTCGTACGTTTGTACTAAAGCATGAAAAAAACCCAAAGGGCTAGCTGTGAGCTCTGTAACAAGGTCCACAGCTTTCGTTAAAATTTGAGAAAACTCATGGGTAAACGAGTACTCTAAGAGAGTAAGCCTAGCTTTATACAAATTAGACTGCAGCTTTACCTGCGCTTCTGTTTCGGTTTGTTTTTTATGCACCTCGGCTAACCGGAAAGCCATTTTTAGACTAGCGCTTAATACAGTTTCACCAGCACTTTTCCATACATATCCGTACGCTCCGATTTGAAAAGTACGATCCACAATTTCTTTCTCACTATGGCTGCTTAGAAATAAGATAGGTACTTCCCGATCCAAAAGGATCTGCCTCGCCGCTTCAGTGCCGTCTATTCCTTTTCCCAAATCGATATCCATTAAAATAAGATCGATAGAGGGATCTTCTTTTATTTTCTTCACAGCAGCTTCACCTGTAGATACTGTGAGTACCTCATATCCCTGTTTCTTTAAAAACAGTGCCTCTGACAGGGCAATTATCGGTTCATCTTCTACAAGGAGAATTTTTTTAGATTCTAAAGGGTTAGAAGAACTGGATTCAGGAAACTTATTTAAATCCATTTAATGAGTATAGTTCTTTTTTTAAGGAAAGTATATAAATAATTTTTCTACAGAGAAACCAAAATCTTTCTCCGCCCAAACGTATCTTTTCCCAGCTCCTTTCCCCCTTCTGCTTGTCGCTCCTCGCCCGGTGGAAGGAGAAACTCAAGGTCAGTATACGGTAGGGGATAGCCACAGTGTAGTTTCTGGGCAGATACCTGCAGGGTTCCCTTACCTGCTTCAACCCTCAGTTGTATTGAGGTATATTCCCCCTGCTGATACGCCATGCTTTCCCCATCATCCTCGATCAGGATAAACTCGGAAGCAGCTCCTAGGTTTGGAGGGAAAACCCAAACCGTTCGTTTCCGGTCTTGCCAAGTACCTTCCATCCGGGGAACTTCGCCAAGCGGTATCAAAGCTCCGGCAGGTGCCAGGAGAGGTATACGATTTAGGGGAACCTCCATCCAAAGATCCTGTCCCCCTGCATGTTGTAAGCCGGTATCCACCTCATACCAATCGATTCCTCCAGGAAGATACACCTTCCAGGTTTTCACTCCCGGCTCGTATACCGAAGCAACCATAAGGTTCGGGCCTAATAAAAATTGGAAAGATTCCCGTAGACACCGGCTATCCTTGGGAAACTGATATAGAAGGGGACGGAGGATGGGTTCTCCAGATCGTACAGCTTCAAAAAATAAGCTATATATATAGGGAATTAATCGGTAGCGAAGATGGATAGCTTCTCTTACCAACGGCAATACCTCCGGATGCATCCAGGGCTCGTTAGATGTGCCATCCAACCTCCAGGAATGTATGGAGAACCGAGGAAGGAAAATCCCATTCTGCACCCACCGTACAAACAGTTCTGGGTCAGGTTCGTTCCCGTAAAAGCCACCCACATCGTGCCCCAAGTTGTAAAATCCCGAAAGACTTAACCCCAACCCCATTGCAATATTGTACTTAAGCGTTTCCCACGAGGTAGAATTGTCTCCGGACCAGGTCTGAGCATACCGTTGTACCCCGGGACAGGCTGAGCGACTAATAAGGAAAGGCCGCCTATTCGGCTGATACGATTTCTGAGCCTCCCAGGAGGAACGAACCATTAAAAGCGTTTGCACAGGTCTACCCATACTCATGGGAAAGGCATTGCCAAAACCTTCACAGCGAGCTCCGTCATCCCACACTTCATATTCATTATTATCGTTCCAGGAACCCTCTATTCCCTTGGAGAGCAGCGCAGTTTGAACTTTCTCTTTCCACCATCTAAACGTCTTAGGATTGGTGAAATCTAAATAGGAACCCAATCCTCCCCAGAACATACTAAGCTCCGGGCTTTGGCTATCTTCTTGTTGAACAAACATCCCTTCCTTTGACAATTCTTCATAATCAGGATGATCTGTCAGCAAGCAAGGTTTAATGTTAGCTACAACCCGTATTCCTGCAGCATGGAAATCTTGAAACAATTGCTCCGGGTTGGGAAAGCGATCCATATTCCAGGTAAATACATATCGTTTTCCATTCTTTCCTAGCGTGTATCCGGAGGACAAGTGGAAACCGTGGCAGGGTATATCATGCTCCCGGCACTGCCGGATAAATTGATACAGTTGCTCCTGGGCATTGGAGGATTCGGCATAGGCCATACTAGACCCTAGGTAACCCAAAGACCACCTAGGAGGTAAACACATTCCCCCTATTAGATGATACAATCGTTTTACCACTGAGGGTAGATCCGGCCCATATAGTAAGTACACATCCAAATCTCCCTCTTCGGCAAACATATAGCGATAGTTTCCATGATAAGCGTCGATCTCCTGGCCAAAATCAAACTCACCTATAGCCGGTGTATCGTAAAAAAGACCATACCAGACCTCCACCTCCGGAACATAGGTGATGTAAAAGGGCCAGTGTTTATAAAGGGGATCGGTATCTTTCGCACTATACCCAAGGGCGTCTAAGTTTACCAACCTGTATCTTCTACCTGCCTTGTTTAAAGCACCACAGCGCTCTCCTAACCCCAGGTACACTTCGCCCTCAAAACGCTTGAGGTAATGGTATACCCGGCTCCCTTTCCGGTCATATACATAGGAACGGGTGGGGAGGTCTTCTGCAAATACGTTACCTTTTGGGTCTAGCCAGGTAAGGTAAAAAGGATCTACCTGAATGCGAACATGTACCCGTTCCGTGGAAAAGTTGTAGATAGCTTCGTTCGCCTCCTTTTCTACCTTTACAGAAGGGCAAGGGAACCCGGAAAGGTCTTCCCGTAAGCGACCCTTCAAGGGCACATCTTCTAACGATGAAGTGATGAACCAGGTTCGTTCTAGCCTAGGCTTTCCCTCCGGCATAAAGCGAAAACGAACCAGGTCTTTATCCAGGACATTTAAAGAAAAGATCTCTCCCCTTTCTCCCTGAAACTCTAAGGTAGATGCGGTTTGCGTTTGTAATCGAACTCTCTGTAGTACCGTTGGTTTCATAGCTCTAAATCCAAGGTTAAAGTTTGCCCTTCCCTTTGGAGGCTCATGACCTTAGCCTCAAGGGGGGTAGTGGTGTACATATTTTCATAATGATGGAGAAACCTAAGTTCCTTTTTTTTGCCGTTTACCCTTAAAGGGCCTTGCCAGGAGAATTGGAGTTCCTGGCTCCTGGCGGTTCGCCAGACAACTCCTCCTGATTGTATTTGTAACTGGGAGGCTTTCCAATGTTCCTGGAAGGATCGAAAGTCTCCATCTTCCTCCTCACTTCCGGCACAAGCTATCCAGGTTCTACCACCGCCTGAACTGCGTAGTTCTTGAAAAGCATGAGGACCTTGTTTAATCCACTGTAGTTTCCCATCCGAATGGAGAGCTCCATACCCTTTGTTCCATCGGACAAAGATCCATTCTCCCTGCTCTACCACTTCGTCAAACACTTCCCGGGGACAGTAGGCATGCCCAAACCCAAGCCCTGCTTTGCTCGTGGGATGGTACAGGCAGAGAAGTTGTCTACCCTCCTGAGCGACACGGGGCAGCTGGGCAGAACCAGCCCAGTAGTTAGGCCGGGCATTTCCATGCTCCTGACTATTCCCAGGCCAGGTAGAAAATAGAACCGCCTCGGGAGAAAACGTTAGCTGCCACAGGTGCTCCTGAATCCCAGCCTCTCCAGGTCGGTGATCTAGAGCAGAGGATAGTAAGTAATGGGGAGTACGGCGGGTAAAGGTATTCACTTCCCATGTCCCTTCCCGTAAATCTCTAGAAAGAGTGTAGGACCCATAGGAACGAGCCCGGGTCTCCAATAGGGGAGGCAAGTCGGATCCGATAGTCTGTACAAGAGGATGCACCTCGTACGAGTCCGATAGGGCAAGCATACCAGTAGCCCAGCTTTCGCCCTCCCAGCTACCCATACCCCAGGCGATCCTTTGTAATCCCGCGGTGCTTTCTACGCGAGCAGTCTTTAATCCCTCGGTATAACACCTTCCATGACTACATCCATGCGCGCCTCTTAAGGATTGACAGGCAATCATAAAAAAAGTCTTATCTAAAAGGTTTCGGGCAAGCTTGGATATCTGCACAGAAGGGCCGTATTCCACTAAGGCCAACAAGGCATAGATGTCCATAGCTAAGTACGTATTAGAATCCCACTCGGAATATCCACCCTTTAGCCGGGGCAGAATCCATTCTCTAATTTGCCGTTCACACTGTAGCGCTAACTCTCGACCCAAAAGCCCGGAATTCATAAACTTTTTATCTGCAAGTAAAGAGCCCGCAAGGTAGCCTGAAGCATGAAAAATAATCTGATGGTTCTCCGTAAACCAACACATAGCATCTACCCCAGGCTCTGTATGCCAGTACTTAAACCTAAGTAAGGCATCTTCTATCGCTTCTTTCTCCGTTTCCAACAAGCGACCGGACTTCCCAAACTTATACAGGGCAACTAATAAGGCTAAAGCATAAAAATCCGCGCAGTCCCTACGTTCGTTTAAAAAGTCAAGAGCCTTGGTTAGGGCATGTTCCCCAAGCGCCTTCCGGGTTCCTTTAGCTAACCCACAGAGGGCGCCCATAATATCCTCTTCTCGCCGAGAAAGGCTGGCTAAGGCTTCCTCCTTACGGAGCTGGTAGCGGCCATAGGGTTCTGTAGAGTAGACAGAGGAGGGCAAGTACACTTTACGGCAAATATACGGTGTAGCAAAACCCTCACACTGGACTTTCACTAGTAAGGGTTCTGAGTGAGTTAGTTCTATCTCGTGTACCTGAAAAGGGTTTACCTCAGGCGAGATGGGGCTTGAGTGGGGCTGTTTATTTAAAATTAGCACTTTTTCATACAGGGGGGGCGAATTCGCGTCCTTTTTTTTTGTTTCCTCTTGTAAGGGTATTAGGGTGACCTGTAGGTTATTTCCCTGAGCTTTCTGGGGCAAATAGATGCGAAGTTTCCCTTCGGGAAAGCAGAACTGCCGGATCTGGATTTGCTGCAGCAGCTTTAAATCTTCTATCCAGGAAGATTCTCTACCGGGTTCGACCGGAAGGCCAACCTGTAGGGTTGGATAAGGGGTTAAAAAACGTAACCCAAATACCATACGGGACTCTCGCCACCCGATCATCTGTCCTCGGATAGCAATACTGTTATTCCCGGTCTTGAGCCGCAGCGTAACGGGAACCCATTCCGGTTGTATATACCCAAACGGAGCGTTACGTTCCAACACTACCGTATGGTTTACCCAAACCGTAACAGGACCCAAAGTCGGTATTTCCCCCTGAAGAGTTACTTCTTCGGCACACTGAATCCAACAAAGAAAAAGCGCTTCCAAGTATTCTGGCACAAAAGAAAAGCGAGATACATCCCAGCAGCCATCTTCAGGGACTTCTACT
>JBDNDI010000082.1:0-9047 GCA_046719195.1 Spirochaetales bacterium
ACAGAACACCAACCTTCCCAAACAATATCCATCTAAAAGTTGCCCAAGATACCCTGCTTAGGGATAGGGAGCAGACAAATAACGCCCCTTCCCTATCCCCATCCTTGAATCCGCTTCCGTCCACTCTTACTCACAGTTTTTCCCCTACCCTTTCTGACTCATCACCATCTGCCTCCCTTTCTAAAACCCTCGACAGCGCGAAGCCGCCTGTTCTTCTTCGGTTAGCTAACCTGAAAAAATACTTTTATGCCCACATCCCTTTTACCCAGGCTCTTTTCGGAACCCGAAAGAACCCGGCCATAAAGGCAGTAGATGGGGTAACCCTCGAGGTGTTGCAAGGCGAAATTTTTGGATTAATCGGCGAATCCGGTTCTGGAAAAAGTACCCTCGGCAAACTAGTAATGAAACTTCTTGAACCTACTGAAGGTCGAATCGAGTTTGATAACCGTGACGTAACCCATATAATAAGGGAGGAATTAGCCGCTTACCGTAGTCGAGTGCAGATGATTTTTCAAGACCCGTTCTCTTCTTTAAATCCACGCTTTACTGTTAAAAAAGTGCTGGAAGAACCTTTACTCCTACATCATCGGGAGCTATTGTCAGAAAAACGTTTCAACCGAATACTAAACGCTCTAGAGGAAGTAAAACTGAGCCCCCCGCAGGAATACTTAAATCGCTTTCCCCACATGCTTTCAGGTGGACAACGACAGCGGGTAGCCACAGCCCGAACTCTTATACTGAATCCTAGGCTTATCGTAGCGGATGAGCCGGTTTCCATGATCGATCTTTCTACCCGGGCGGAGATTCTCCAGATGATGAAAGAAGTGCAGAAGAATTTAGGCCTAACCTACCTTTACATTACCCACGATCTCTCTACCGCCCGTTATTTTACCGATCGAATGGCTGTATTGTATCTTGGAAAAGTTGTAGAGCTCGGGAGGACCGAAGATTTAATCCGCTATCCTGTTCACCCTTATACCCGGGCTTTAATTGCGGCTGTACCCGAACCCGTGCCCGGTCTTGTGCATACCCTAAAGGAACTTCCCATAAAAGGTGAAATCCCAAAACCCACTCAAATACCAGCAGGCTGCCGCTTTCACCCCCGCTGCCCTTATGCTACTCGGGAATGTTCAGAGCCGCCGGAACCAGAACTCCTAGACATTGGCAACGACCACCTCCATGCGTGCCGAAGATGGAAGGAGATATTGAGGTAATAACCAAAATACTTTCGCCGAACCCTTATGGTAGAGCCTATAGTATTCATAAATTTATAACAAGAGAAAAATTGCCCTACAGTTCAGATCCTGCCTAATGGGTTAGCAAAACGATTGTATTTCCGAGCCTTATGTTTATGAAAGAGCCTACTTATAAATGAAAAAGGTCCGTTTTTATACAAGAAACTTTGCCTAATTCTCCCTCAAACGCTCTGTTTCCTATTCTTTATTGTTTTAGTATTATTTATCCATGAACCAAATTAAATGCCTAGTAGGAGCCTTTATGATTTTGTTAGCTGGTATAGTGACAGGAGAAAACCTAGAAGCAGAGCCTTCTCAGAAAGATACAATCGTGTTGGGAGGGGGATGTTTCTGGTGTGTAGAGGCGGTGTATGAACGAATTGAAGGAGTGTTGGATGTGGTTTCCGGATATGCGGGTGGCACTGTAAAAAGCCCCACCTACGAACAGGTATCTACAGGTCGCACCGGTCATGCGGAGGTGGTACAAATTACCTACAACCCCCAAAAGATTTCTCTAGAATCTCTCTTAGATATTTTCTGGAAAGCCCACGATCCTACTACCCCCAACCGGCAAGGAGCGGATGTAGGACCTCAGTACCGGTCGATTGTCCTATATAAAAATGACTCCGAACGAAAAGTAGCCGAGGCTTCCAAACAAAAGGCTCAGAAAGAGTTCCGTTCTCCCATTGTTACAGAAATTGTACCTCTTACCGAGTTTTATCCGGCCGAAGAGTATCATCAGGACTATTTCCGGAAAAATCCTTATGCCGGTTACTGCGTGTTCGTAATTCGACCCAAACTTGACAAATTAGGGCTTTAGAGCTATAGCAAGCCCTATAAAAAACTTATTCTACAATACTTGTTCCCTACCCGTGCGAACCGCTTCAGTGGCGGCCAAAGCCCATTGAACAGCCTTGTATCCATCTTCCAGTCCTACGAGGGGTTGCGTGCCTTCCCGAACACATTGGACAAAGTGGGTTAATTCCGCAAGAAACGTAGGTTCCCAGTACTCAAAGAAGTTGCTTACTGTATCCTGGCTTAGCCTGCCGGTATTGTAATGAAGCAGCCTGTTTTGAGTGGGCAGCACCCCCATGCGCACGGCTCCCTCAGTTCCAAACGCTTCCACTTCTACTTGGTATCCGGAGGAACTAGTTCGACTAGTTTCCATAAAGACCATTACCCCGCTGCGCAACCGAAGAAGCAAGGTACAATTATCCCAGTCTTTTAATTCCTCAAGACCTGCATACCCATATACTCCGCCCATCCCGTACACCTGCTCTGCGTCTGAACCACTGAGCCATCGGGCAAGGTCATAATCGTGAGATAACATATCGAACACCAATCCTCCACTGGTGGGGCTAAAACGAAGAAGATCCTCCGCTTTCCAGCTCGGATCCCGGTTTGTAAACTTTAATAGTACCAGCTTACCCAGCGCACCGGTGTCGATCTTTTCTTTCATAATCCTAAGGGAAGGATCAAACCTTCGATTAAAACCAATCTGTAGAAACCGAACCTTAGACCGGGAAACGGTGTCCTGAATCCGATCGATCTCTTTCTGGTTCATGCCTAGAGGTTTTTCGCAGAAAAGATGTTGTATACCGGCTTCTGCCGCTGCACAGATCATAGAACAATGATAGGCAGAGTTCGTCGCAATGACGATTCCGTCTAATTCTTTATCCTGCAGTAAATCTTCGTACTTAGAAGTACAGTAGGAAGGCTGTAATTCCCTCTCTGCCCACTCTAGTTCCTGAGGAATCAGACTGCACGCTGCCTGAAGCTTAGCTTGAGGAATCCGAAAGCGAATATTTTCTGCGTGTTTTCGGCCTAACCGTCCTAAACCAACAATGCCTAACTGAATTTTGTCAATGGGTGTATTATAAATCATAATAGCAGGTTTTGAAAATTTAAGGAAAATTCTTTGATTCTTTTTCGGGCTAAATTCACATATTCTTCTTTTATGTCATACCCCACGTAATGCCTGAGGGTTTTTATCGCTGCAATAGCAGCCTGCCCGCTTCCCATAAAGGGGTCAAGAATAATTTCACCTTCAAATGTGTAAAGCTGAATTAATCTATAGGGCAATTCAATCGGGAAAGGAGCCGGATGCCCTACTTTTGTTGCAGGTTCTGCTGCAAAAGTCCACACACTTTTAGTAAATTCAAGGAACTCCTCCTTCGAAATTGTGCTTTTTCTCTTCTGTTCTTTCCTACTAAAAGTGCTCTTTGAAAAAATCAATATGTATTCATGCACATCCCTTAAAGTAGGATTCCGGGCAGATAGCCAACTACCCCATGCTGTTGAGGGGCTACCACTAGATGCTTTATTCCAAATTATTTCGCCTCTCATTAAAAATCCTAAATCCAACATGTCTGCAACGATATAAGCATGCAGTGGTATATAGGGCTTTCTTCCTAAATTGGCAATATTAATACATGCTCTACCCCCCGGCACTAAAACTCTTTTAACCTCGCTAAAGACTCTCTTTAAGAACCCCCTGTATTCCTTCAGAGTAAGATTTTCATCGTACTCCTTTCCTACATTATAGGGGGGGGAGGTAACCATTAAATGAATACTATTGTCTGGCAGTTCCTCCATGTTTTCACTGGTTTTACAAAATATTTTATCTAAAGATTCTTCCGGAATAGATTTTTCCACATATTGAACTTTTTCTTCCTTCGGTAATCCTTCATATAATTTACTTGTATAAAAAGATGTGGAATCATGGTTTATTCTTCCAGGAGATCCAAAAGTACTAGTTTTAGTACCAGATTTTTTAAGGTCATATTCCATTTCAATCCTCTCTCCAAAGATCAATCCATCTTTTGAAGGAATTAATTTCCATTTTTGAACGACGCCATATAATAGAAATACTTCTTGAGGCACTGTCTCCAATTAGCTTTGATAAAGCCTCTTTTGTTATTTCAACTCCCCTAGGATTTGTTCCTGGCTTAGGTAGTTTTATGTAACCATCTCTTCCTATTTCATTAAAAATCTTTTTCTGAACCTCTAACGGAATAAAATAAAATCCTCCAACATCATTCCAATTTATTTGAACAAGCAAAATATCACAATAAGGTTGGTAATTATCTCTAAATTCCACTGCTTTCTTAGAATCAACGGTCCAGATGAGTTTCACCCCACCCAGACTTTTACCTGAAATAGTTTTAACGGAAACAGGCATACCATACAATCTCACATCTACTTCTGGTTCGGTGATCGGTATTTCTGTTTCAACATTTGTCTCACCAAATTTATAAATAAGTAACGCAACGATAATTCTTTCACGGGCCGAACCAACCTCCATACCAGTTTTGCCTGCTCTAGAACTCTCCAATTCAGCAATTTGAAATAAATAGGGTAATCTTCTTCTAATTTTGTCACTGAGACATTCATCTTCAAATATTTCTGTTAATCTACTATACACTCTTGCTTTCCTTGTTAATGTGAGAGTAAAGCAAGTTAGTACCCATGTCAATGAGATAGGTTTTATCCCGCACTCTCTCCCTACCTTCCTACCGGTATCAGGTACAGGGGTTCTTCTTCTCTGCCAAGCCCTACCGCCCTCTTTACCTCGTTATCTTGGAATGCGCCGATCACCACACTTCCTAATCCTAACGCCACGGCTTGTAACGCCACATTCTGAGCCGCATGGCCTGCCTCCATATGCACGTACCGTTCTGCCCGGCCTCCGTACCGCCTTACCGTTCGCTGGTACACAGCTACAATCAGGAAGGTAGTCGGAGCTTCTCGGATGGGAGACTGTCCAAGAGCGGCCTCGGACAGGGGACGTCGCAGATCCCCTTCCCGCACACGTACCAAGCGATGTTCTGCAGGCAGATACCGGTATACCCCTGGATCCAGGTCCTTAACCTTGCCGGCAATCAGATACACCTCCAGCGGATAGGTAGCCCCTGCAGACGGGGCTGCCCGAAAGCCTGTGGCAGGGGAAGTAATGCCCTGAGCGGCCCAAAGCAGTTGCCCCACTTCTTTCAGGTCCAGTCCGGCATCGGTAAACTGTCGGATGGATCTACGTCTGTGGATAGCTTCTTCCACAGAAACATTCCCTGCACTCCGGGAAGGCGGTAGAGGGATAGATTCCTGTGCAGCCCCATACCCAAAGGGGAATAACACAGCCACCCCGCTAAGGGTGAGAAACAACCCTAACACTCTCATATTTGTATTCTACTCCCCCTTCCCGAATTGAAAAAGGGAAATATTGGGGGGCCTGGACATTTTATGCCAATTAACGGCATTGCGTTACCGCAGGGCTCGTGGAGAGGGAAGGCCCCTTCTGTCACTTGCAATCCTAATCACCCAGGGCTTTTTCCATGATAATCTGTTTCAATATCTCTGGGAGCTCGTCGAGTACAGGCCCACTAACATCCTGCCCTGCATATTGGACGCTTCCCGCACTGGGTATTAGGTCGACAATAATCACAGGCTCTTGTTGAGAATAATCTATGGTGATGGTACAGGTAAACGTTAGATCCTTGAGCTCCATCTTTCCATCTTGGTAGATGGGATCCTCAAAATTTAACGAGAAGGATCCGTTTAAAGTATAGCTTGAAATTTCTATCTTTGTAATCTGTCTGTCGTTCTGTATTTGCTCTAACGTTGTGTTCACAGTTTAATTTGTAACCCTGCTTGTCCCTCCCTTAGCCAGTGTAGCAATCAACCGACCTTGATCGTTACGGAATTCCACTGTATTGACGATGTCAATCTTAAATTCCTGCACAGTGGCGGTAAAGGTAGCCATTCCTGAGTTCGGATTTAACTCAAAATTATAATTGCCGTTTCCCGTCTCCTGGACGTTGTTCTCTTCGCTAAAACGATTTATATTAAATGGCGCGCTTGTATTACTCGTAAGATTCTCCAATCCGGCAGCTTCAAATACTTCGTTTACACTATCGAACAGAACATGCCCCACCAATTCGGCCAGCAGTTCCGAAGAAACCTCAGTTCCCGAATCAGATTCCTTCTGGAGAAGCTGATCTAAAAGTTCCTGGGAGCACCCCACCCCTAACAGCATAACAAAAGGGAGAAGAATTAAAACGAATACCTGTTTCATATTGATCCTCCATTCCTTTTTGATGTGTTTATCTATTATTATAACATGCTTCGTACGTTTTTATGGGTTTAATGTCAGGATTCGCTTATTACCCTTTATCCTAATACCATTGACGGGAAAATCTTTCGCTTCTTTAGATTGGCATTCGTCTGATCCATTAGCTCGCTTATAGAATCTAAAGCGTATACAGATTCATCTCCCTTCTAACTTATAAATACAGGCCACAATGAATACAGTTTGTTCTTGACTTTTCAGTTTTTTTGGGTCGTACTATTCGTATGGACGGATTTTTTAACAAACTACTTTGGATAGACTTAACAAAAAAAGAGTATCGCTACGAAGATATTCCGGACGAAGTGTTCCTCAATTACTTAGGAGGAAAGGGACTAGGAGCCTACCTGCTTTTCCACCATAACCCACCGGGGGTGAGTCCTTTTTCACCGGATAACTTGTTTATTATAACGGTAGGGCCTGCTACAGGTACCCGGGTGTGGAGCCAGTCCCGGTTTGCCGTATTTTCCAAAAGCCCTGCTACCGGTGGATACGGTGAGTCCTACTGTGGGGGGACCCTGGCTCCTCAGATAAAAGGATGCGGAATCGATGCCGTAGTTCTTTCGGGTCGAGCGGATACCTTAACCTTTTTAGTTATTACAGAAGCGGGAGTTACTTTTGTCGATGCTTCAAAGTGGGCAGGAAAGGAAACCTACGAAACTGAGGAAGCCTTACTTTCGCTTTCCAAAGACCAAGCGGGGGCTATGGTTATTGGCCCGGCAGGGGAACATTTAGCTGCCTGTGCCTGCATCAAATCGGATAAGTATCGGAGCCTAGGTCGGGGGGGGCTAGGGGCTGTGCTAGGATCCAAAAATATAAAAGGCATATCTTTTGCAGGTTCTCGCAAAGCCAAGCTAGCGGATGAATCCCTACTCCTGGAATTGAACCGCCGCATCGCCCAGAAAGGAAAAGAATCCCCCGTTACCCAGAACTATGTGAATCTGGGTACTCCCATGCAGGTGGCGGCCACCAACAACCAACGCTGTTTCCCCACCTACTACTGGAAAGGAGGATATTTCGAGCTGTGGCAGAACCTATCCGCCGATTACATGCGGAAAAACTTCCAAATAGCTCATCATGCTTGCCCCAACTGCTTTCTCAAATGCACCCGCCGTTCCACCCTTACCAAGGGCAGGCATGCGGGTCTTTCCATTGATGGGCCGGAGTTCGAAACTATCTATGCCCTGGGAGGGTTAAATGGCTTAGACAGTTTAGAAGAAGTAGTTTGGCTGAACGATCTCTGCGACAGGTTAGGGTTAGACACCATGAGCGCCGGCAACCTTGCTTCTTTCACCACTGAAGCTTACAAAGCAGGCAAAGTAGACTTTCCCATGGACTATAACCAACCCGATCGAATGGCCGAACTATTCCGGCTTATTGCCTTTAGGCAGGGAGTAGGAGAAGTTTTGGCCCAGGGTATCCGGCATGCTGCCAAAACCTGGGGCTTAGAAGACCTTGCCGTACATGTAAAAGGATTGGAACCGGCAGGGTTTGAACCCCGCGTTTTAAAAGGAATGGGATTAGCCTATGCAGTATCCGCCCGAGGGGCCTGCCATCTCCGGGCTACATTCTATAAAGCAGAGCTTTCCGGACAAATTCCGCCCGATCAAATTGAAGGAAAAGCAAGACTATTTATCGACTATGAAGACCGGGCTGCCCTGGTAGATTCTTTAATCCTCTGTCGGTTTTTCCGGGACTTTTACATGTGGGACGAACTACGTATGTTGATCAGGGGAACAACGGGTAGGGATTTACCCAAGGAAGAGCTGGAACTCCTTGCCCATCGTATTACCCAACTTACCCGTTCCTACAACCACCGGGAAGGATTAGGGCCGGAAACTGATACCCTGCCTCGCCGATTCTTCCGGGAACCTACCCGAGAGGGCGCTACTCTTACTGAAGAAGAGTTCCGTACCCTTCTTTCCGATTATAATGCTATTCACGAGGAACGGGAAAAGAGGTTGCAAGCAAGGAAATAAAAGAGTTAAAGCGGAAACATCCGTATTATTTTCATAATTTTATTATTGGGTATCTCTTTCCTATTTAATGAAATATTTTTATATTATTAACAACCCATTAAAAAAATAACCAAAAATAAACCGGAATTATCAATTCATCAGGTAGGATATAGTCTATGGAACAACTTCGATCGGTGAACTTGATAGGAAGTTACGTCCCCCATAGATGTGGAATTGCTACGTTTACTGCGGATCTCTGTAGGTCTCTTCAAAAAGAATATTCCGATATTCCTATTCGGGTAGTCGCTATGAATGACACCCCTGAGGGGAATCCGTATCCCGATGAAGTTTGCTTTGAAATTAACCAGAACGGAATCCAGGATTACCAACTTGCCTCAGAGTTTTTAAACTTTAAGAAAAAATAGTTAACCTTCCCCTTACAAAGACAAATTTGGAGTCGATTGTAAACAGGTACTTCTTACTTTTGGGTTACTTTCGCCTAATAAAGGAATTGAATACATGATTCAAGCCCTACCTTATATTATTTCCCGGCATACTAATCTGGTTTACATCATATTGGGTGCTAATCATCCACATATCGAAAGAAGCCAGGGTCAGGCTTATAGGGCAAACTTATAACCTTTAGCTCGTTCCCTTGGGGTGGAAAAGCATCTTCTTATTTACAATCAGTTTGTAGAATTAGAGGAGCTGTGTGAGTTTCTAGCAACAGATCGG
>JBDNDI010000083.1:0-9008 GCA_046719195.1 Spirochaetales bacterium
GACTAAAAGCCCTCGTTATTGACACCTCTTCCTTGATACAGATTGAAAAAGCGGGGTTTCTTCCCGCCCTCGTACAAAAGGTAAAACTCTATACCCTTCCTGCAGTAAAGCAAGAGTATGAACAGGGTAGCCCGAAGCTTAAAAAGATTAATATTAATAAAGACAACCCAGAGCAGCCGTTTCCGGTCGGGGTGCATATCCTTAAAGATTCTTTGCTAAAGGGTGGCAAAGCGAATCAAGATGCGACATCTACCCCTACCCTTACCCCTATCCCTAAGCCACATTCCACCGACCTTGCCCTTGTAGAACTTGCTCATTCCCGCTCGTTACCCCTGCTTTCTGAAGACCGAAAGATGCTGCAGAAAGCGGAGCTTTTAGGGTTAGAATATTTCAATGCCCTAATGATGCTAGAGTTTCTTTTCTACAAACGTGGGTTGGATCCATCCCGGTATGAGGAACACCGGCACCGGTTATTTAGCCAGAGCCGGTATAATAAAGCCGTGCAAAAATACGGAGAGAGTCTGCATACTTATATTGAAAAGTGCACAGGTGTCTAGATCTTAAAAGCTGAGACAATCTCCCTTCCTACCAGGATACACATACAGAGTAACATATGCAGAACCTACTGACGGACCAGGATCGGGGCAACTATCAGATAATAACCCAGGGAAGCAGCTACTTAAAGGGATTTTTCTCTATTAGTAAGAATGCCATTAAAAGCTAAACCATGGAGCGGATGTTTGTTACCGGAGTTTCTTCTCTGTTGCTTGCCAATTCCCCCCCATTGCCAGAGACCTTTATCTCTGATTACACTAGAAGCTAGAATAGGGAGGGAATTTCCTATGTGTTGGTTTCGTAGAGAAAAAAGTAAGATACACCAAGGAAGGGGTGCTTTCGTTTGCCTTTTTCTTTTTATCCATTTAATGGTGGGATTACCTTCGCTTTTTGCCCAGGAGGAGTACCGCTTTGCCCTAGTAATCGGAAACAGTGACTATCAGGGCATGGGGAAACTTACCAATCCGGTAAACGACGCGGTGGATATGTCTGAAACCTTAGAGCGGATTGGATTTGATGTCGATTTAGTGCTGGATGCAAGTCTTGAAGATATGGAAGAAGCGGTTTTACGCTTTAAAAATAGAATGTCCGAATACCCAGGCTCGGTCGGATTTTTCTTTTATGCCGGACATGGAGTGCAGTCAGGGGGTGAAAATTACCTGATTCCTGTAGATGCTCGCATCAATTCGGAGGCCATGCTTCGAAGCCGGGCAGTACCCCTTCAGTTTGTATTGGATAGCTTAAAAGAAACGCAGAACAAGCTAAATGTCGTTATTCTCGATGCTTGCAGGGACAATCCCTTTTCTTGGGCTCGTTCGAGTAGTCGGGGGTTGGCCGTAGTGGGACAGCAACCACCGGCAAGTATTGTGGTATATTCCACCAGCGCCGGCAGAGTAGCAGAAGATGGTACCGGTCGGAACAGTGTGTTTACCGAAGAGCTTATTCAGCACCTGCGAACTCCAGGCCTCGACATTAGCGAAGTGCTACGCCGTACAGGCCAGGCAGTGCAGAGCCGGACAAACGGAGCCCAGATTCCTGCTATCTACAGTCAGTTTTTCGATTTCTTTACTTTGAGGGAAGAAGGAGACGAGGAGTACGAAGAGGAGGAAAATGTACTAACCTATTTACCCGAAGGATTTGAAACCGCACCTGCCGATATCCAGATAGCTGTAGCTACGGCAGAAAACCTAGCTCAGGACTCCTATGGTTTATCCGGCTGGCAGGTATTAATGGAGACTGACCCGGATCATACTGATTTGTACATGCTAGCTGCAAAAATCCGATTTTCTCTTCAATATGGCAAAGCAAACCCGTCTTTTACTACATTTCGGTTTACGGATACAAATGAAGGGGAGGGGGAAGAAGTTCCGTTTGAACCTAACACAATTCTAAAAAAGCTGAAAACCCATCAAGAAGAGTATCCCCCGGTTTTATCTTTTGAGCTGGCGAATTTCTACTATGTTGTCTATACCCAAAAGATAAAAGGATATCCTCTTTCCGCTTCAGAACTACGGAATGTAGCCCTGCAATCGTATCGCCGGATAATTGACCAAAAAGAATTATCCTTTTCCAGGTATACCTGGGTCTGGGTTCGATATGCGGAACTCCTTATTGACGAAGGCAAGCTAACCGAAGCGATTTCCATGATAAAAACCAAAATACAAACCCTATCACCGGAGAATGAATGGGACAGGGACGAGTTGTGGAAAAGCTTGTTAGACCTATATGTACGGGGGGGAAAACCGGAAGAGGCGTTACGGGAAATAGACGCAAAACTCCGGGAGATAGGTTCCTCCGCAGAGACAGAACAACTTCTATATTATTATAAAAAAGGAGCTGAAATTGCTCTCACTTCCAGGAAAAAGAGCGAGTTCGATCGGTACACTACCTGGATAGAGAAGACTTTTCCCAACCAATGGGACGGTGGAATTTTTCGGCATCGATGGGCTCTGGCAAACAACGATATTAAAGGCGCTCATGCTTTGGCAATTACCCTGTACCAGCACTTCCCCCTGGAATCCATTCTGAAGGAAAACGTATTAGAGGAGCTATTAGGCAATTATCTACGCCATCCCTCCTGGGCTCTAGAAGTTATAGCACTTTTAGATCAACTTATTTCTTTATATAAAAACAATCCAAAGAAACTCTTTGAATTGTATATGTATCGTAGCGCCTATCGGTACCAAGCTTATATCGGGCAGTTAGAAGCCAAAGGCGAACAGATGGAGGATCAGAAAAAGAGACAAATACTGCGCGAATCTTTTTCCGATTTAGAGCAAGCCACGGCGATCTATAAAAAACAATCCTCTCAAGATCCAGAAATCTTAGACCTACTTAAGAATGTACGCGAAAATTATCAAATGGCTCTTGAAACACTAGGCAAATGATTGGCAATAGTAGGAGAATTGTAAACAGCCTCTACACCGCTTAACATACTTCGGTAAAGCACATCAGGAGACTAGGTCTTTCTTAATCCTTTGAACTTTTTCTGATAAGATGCGAGTTTCTTCCTCCACTAGTTTGATAAGGGAATTTGATTCTAGGTTTCCCAACACCGCCTCCTGCTCAGCCCTGGTACGATAGGTGAGCCGACGGAAGGGATTTTCATAATCTTTTTTACGGCTTGACCTGACCCCTTCTTCTACATATTGCTGAAGTTGTTCTAGCTCCATGAGAATGCTCCGCCAGGATTTTTGGGTAAGCTCTCCTTCGAGTTCTAGAAGGTCGATCAGGCAGTGGTAGGCATGGAGGACCTTATCCAGGGGGTACTCTGCCCAAAAAGTATCATACACTTCATGCACGGTATCCCAACTGCTAATGGTTCCATTCTTTATTCCTTCTAATAAACGCTGTACTTTAAAGGCAGGGACAATCTGACCCCCTAAATTGAACCATTCTTTTGTCCTAACCTCATCCGTGTCTTTTAAACGGGGGGCGGTGTTTTGCCCCACCTGTTTTTGCTCTTCACTCCTGTGCATCCTTCCCTGCACTTGCTTTAATTGGGCTTGCCCTGACTGTTCAATTCTTTTCCGAAACTCCTCAAAGCTATTTAGTTCGTGTTCTATCCAGAAGTTCACTAAGGTACATCCAGCATAATACAAAATCATGGAACAATAAGCCCTGTACGCCTCTGCTACCTTTAGTATCAATACAGGCCGGGAAGAGTTTTCTAGTCCGTCTGCATACACAGGGAGATCCCTAAGTGCCGATTTCTCTAAAGGCAGGGCTTGATATACCCCCTCTTTCTCCCCCTCTTGCGCCCAACAAGCTTTTCGTAGCCGGAACTCTCCTCCTTTCGAGTCCTCCCTTAAAGGCTGTTCCTGTAATAGTTGGCGGCCTATAAGATGAGGCGCTATGTTACTTCCCTTCTCGCCCTTCTGAGCCAGGTACGCTTTACCCGTCCATTCTTCTAGCAACTCTAAAGCGTTAAAGATTTCCTCTACCGTGTCTGGGGCTAAGGCTTCGTATTCGATGTGTTGTACTTTTCGTGCCCTCTTATCCCGGTTCTGGAACTTCCATTCATTTCGTTTCAGGGCATATAGATTGTACATCCACCAGTAGGCGGGCATAACTTCAAGCCGGCCCTCTTTTTCATTATTCATCACCAAACTAAAAGGCAGAGGAATATGTAACTCTGCCGGATACGAACCCTTTTGAATAAGGACAAAAGAGGCAAAACGGGACGAATGTTTCAGTGAAACACAGAGTCCGGGCCAGAACCCCCGGCCTGCTATAATTTCTCCATCATTAGCTCGGCTATTGTGGTTGGAACCAATGGTAGCCCCTGCGGCAATATTGCTTTGCCCCATAACTAGCGAAGCAACTAGAAACGAATTGTTATGATGCTGCTCATGGGTGGGAAACACCAAATTATTCAGGATTTCGCAGCAGGATACAGTTGAGTTTTCCCCCAAGACCGAATGGATAAGGCGGGCTCCATACTTTAAGTTAGAATGATCGCATAGCACAAACCGTACCGCCTTGCATCCATAGAAGATATGGCAACCGTACCCGATGATACCGTTTACCAGCTCTACCCCTTCCCCGATCTGCGTAGGAGCTTCTTGGGAAGAGTTAATGGTTAGGTTTTTAAGTTTGTTAGCTCCTTTTATATAGCAATAGGAACCGATCTTTACATCTTTCAGAATCCTACAGCTTTTTATTACTGTGCTATCGCCCACCGTTCCGTAATACCCTCTGCGGGAATCGAAGCGTTCCTGGGTCATGCGAAAAAAACGCTCCAAAAGTTCTCTATCCTCCCGAAAACTTGCCCAAAGGAAGGCATCCGCAGGAATCATCCCATCGAAAGGAAGGATACTGCGGCCTCCAGCTTCGTTAATTACATCGATCCAGTATCGGGTGCTTTCCTCCTCCCCCTCTTTAAGTATCCCGTTTCCGAATCGGGCATGATTCGTAGTGTTCATTTCTTCTATGTTGAAAAGAATGCATCGATTCCCGATGATGTAGTGCGATAGGTATTGCACGTTGTGAAGGGCAACATTATCTCCTATATCACAAGCAATGATGCGACTTAAACTAATGCCTACCGGTAGCTTCAAATCGTGATGCTGTAAAATACCTGCATCCATAGAGCCAATACGCACCAACCCATAAAACTCAGAGTGGGTAATTCTATGGGGATCGAAGCGATCGGTTACCAGCAGATTGTCCCAATTGTCGCAAATGTTTAAGTTCTTTACCAATATTTCAATCTCTTTGGCCGTTAAATGCCTCCAGTACCCTTTGGGTTTGGGATTCTGTTCTTCCCGGATATAAAACTCTTCCTTTCCTGCGGGTAGATAAGGAACAGGGATAAAACCAAAGCCTAGTGTTTCGCTTGCGTACGCCTGTACTTCGTCCATACCAAACAGGATACCACAGTTTTAAAAATAATGGCAAATCAGACGCTTCTGTATTATATATAAACTATGCAAGATAGACGAAAACTTTGCGTTGTTACCGGTGCCAATAAAGGTATTGGATACGAAACCGCTCTTACCTTAGGGTTAGCGGGTTGGGAAGTGGTGCTCGCCTGCCGCTCCTTTGCGCGGGGAAATCAAGCGGTAATGTCTCTTAACAGCATTTTTCGCCAATTGGATCCTGGTTCGGGCAGGCAGGGACTAGCCGTTTTTATGGAACTAGACCTTTCTTCCCTTGCTTCGATAAAGGCTTTTATCGAGGGTTTTAAAAAGCGGTACCAGGGTTGTGATGCTCTCATTTGCAATGCCGGGGTTATGGGGGGGCCATATACCCTTACGGCCGAGGGGTTCGAACTCCAGTTTGGGGTAAATTATTTAGGTCACGCTGCCTTGTTTGCCCAGCTTTTACCTTTTTTACGAAAATCTACCGATGCCCGGGTGGTACAGGTGTCCTCCCGTGCTCATGAACGCGCAACTCTACAACCGGGAGAGTTTTTACAACTTGCCCGACGATCGCAGGATACTTACAAAGCCTGGCCTGCGTATTGTCAAAGTAAATTATTACAGGTTTTCTTTACCCGGGAAGCTCAGGAAGTGCTCGGCTCTTCTACCCTTCGTTTTTATGCTACCCATCCTGGTGTTATACCTACCGACCTCCTTCTTTCTCCGTTACCTCCCTTTTTGCGTTTAGCCTTACAACCCCTCGGTATCTTTTTATCAAAAGTAGGTCTTTTAACTACCCCAAAAGAAGGTTCAGACACTAGCACTTACCTGGTACTAACCAACCCAGCACCCCCCGCAGGCACGTATTGGGCAGCGAAAAAGGAACGGGCTCCCCATTCTCTAGTGGAAAATTCCTCTTTACGGAAAGAAGTCTGGCAAAGTACGTGGGAGCTATTGGCAAATTTCGGCATACAAATGGCATAATCTATGCGGAGAAAAGTACTTGTTTTTTGTCTTCTTGCAGGGTTAGGTTTTTTCTATGCGTCTAACCTGGCGGGACAACCAAGCTCTGCCTCCCGTTTTCCCCAAGCTGTTCGGGGTGTATTAGACCTGTCTTCTGTAGAGTTATCTACTGCGGGGGTAATTCCTTTGCGGGGAGAATGGGAATTTGTTTGGGATACCCTCGTTGATCCCCTGAACCCTTCTCCGGAATCTACACTAAACGCTCAGTATGTACCTGTGCCTGCCAATTGGAAAACCTACCCTCTTACCCCGTTGTCTCCTTCCCTTTACGGGAAAGCTACCTACCGTCTCCGGATAATTACTAACGGTAAAGAACACCTTTTCGGCTTACGGTTAAAAAGGGTGTATTCTGCTTACAGGCTGTATATAAACGGTCTGTCAGTGGCAGAAAACGGTAAGATAAGCCCATCTATGGAAGAAACCGAGGGGCAGTTAGGGGTACGCACTCTTTACTTTACCTCATTTAGCCCTACCATAGAAATCTTTCTGCAGGTAGCAAACCCTTACTATTATCGGGCTGGTATTTTAGGTGCGCCTGAGTTTGGAACCCAGAAAGCTATAGAACGAACCCATATCTTCTCTGTAGCTCTAGATGTGTTTTTGCTTGGCGCCATAGCTATTATGGCTGCTTACTATTATATCCTATCCTTAACTCTAGTTAAGCATCGTTACTCTTCTTTATTTTTTGCCTTTTTCTGTACCGTGGTAGGATTACGGATTCTCTTAATTTCCGATCTGCGGTTCTTATATTATCTTTTTCCCCATCTTCCCCTTCCTTTTGATATGCGGTTGCAGGGGTTTGGAATTTACCTGTTAATTCCTTCGTTTCTGTCCTTTATCTATTTTCTATTCCCCGACCGAGGAAATAAAAAAGTTATTCAATTCATCGGGATAGCGAGTTTACTATACCTGGTTGCTACCCTTACCCTGCCCCTTCGCATGCATGGGTATATTCTTACCACCTACTATCCCTTTTTTATTATTGGTTTACTGTACATGACCTATATCCTTTTGTATGCTCTTGTAAAAAAAGATGCGGACGCCGGATTAGAAGGATTCGGATTTCTCTTTATTCTCCTTACCTCTATTTACGACATGCTGGTAGACCGGGAAGTCTACCATGGAGACTATATTTTACCCTTAGGTTTACTCTGCTTTATCTTTATCCAATCGGTCATCCTTTCTGGACGTTTCAGTAGAGCCTTCCTAAAATTAGCTACTTTGGTACAGGAGAACCGTAAAATCCTAGATGCCTTAGAAACAAGAGTGGAAGAACGAACTACAGAACTCCGGAAGATGAACGAGCATCTAATTGAAGCCCGCACCCAAGCAGAAGAGGCAAATCAGGCCAAAAGCAGATTTCTACAAAACATGAGCCATGAAATGCGTACCCCTTTGAATGGTATCTTAGGCTATGCAGAGCTTATTCGAGATACCGATCCAAAAACCATACATCGTTCCTACGCAGAAAAAATCATTGCAGAATCTAAGAATCTATTAGAATTAATTAATCAGATTCTAGACTTATCCAAAATAGAAGCAGGGAAACTCTACTTAGAGTCTGCTGTATTTAGCCCAAAGGAGTTGGTACAATCCGTGTATGAGTTATTTATACCTTTAGCAGAAAAAAAGGGTATTAAGTTTGTTTGCGGAGAGGCTCCCCATTTGCCCGATTACATTGAAGGGGACCCTGTCCGTCTCCGGCAAATTTTGGTAAATCTGGTAGGTAATGCTCTGAAATTCACTCCTTCGGGCCAGGTAGAACTTAAGGTAGAAGTGCAGGAATCTACCGGTAGCAGGGTCATTCTGCTCTTTACTGTGAAGGATACAGGTATCGGTATCTCTAAAGACTTTCAACCGGTACTGTTTGAACGTTTTACCCAAGGCCAGGAAGGGTTAGCTCGTGCTTATGGAGGAGCAGGGTTAGGAACTACTATAGCCAAACAGCTTACCGAACTTATGGGCGGATCTATAAGCTTTAAAAGCGAAGAAGGCAAGGGTTCGGAGTTTTGGGTTTCGATTCCTTTTCAGAAAGCACTTCCGGGTAAGGCCCCTGTTTCCCCTTCTGTGCACCCTGCAGAACTCCTTCCCCAACTGCAAGGTAAAACCATTTTAGTGGTAGAAGATTACCCAACTACCCTGCATATTACCTCTCATCATTTAGAAAGCGCGGGAGCTCGCGTTCTTTTAGCTATGAACGGCTTAGAGGGAATAAAACTATTAGGAAAAGAGCCAATTGATTGCATATTGATGGATATACAAATGCCCCAGATGGATGGGCTAGAGACTACCCGACTCATTCGTAAACTTCCTATTGGGAAACATATTCCTATTCTTGGCATGACAGCAAGCGCGTTTAACGAAGACCTTCAAAGTTGTTTAGAGGCAGGGATGAATGATGTACTTATAAAACCAATTCGTAAAAAAGACCTGTTGGAAAAAATACAAGAATGGACACAACCTTCTCCTGTCTCGCCTCCTACGTCTAACCGTATTTCTGCTGGTGAATCTTTCTCATCCTCTGCTGCTTCTTCTCCCCCTCCAATAGATCTTGAGACGGCTTCGGCC
>JBDNDI010000084.1:0-8930 GCA_046719195.1 Spirochaetales bacterium
CCGTTCCTACATAACCGTCCAGGAGCGGGAACCCTTAGGCAAGCTTCTGCCGGAACAGTCCGGTCAGGAAGGGGTAACTATCTACGGGAAACCCCTCACCCCACCTAAAAAACAAATCCGTTTATTAAAACCCGGCAAAAATGTGTCGATCCAAAATGGCATTGTGTATGCGGACCATGACGGCCTGTTTGTGCTGGAAGGTGATACATTCCGGGTAGAAGAAACTTTAGAAATAAAAGGGGATGTAGATTATTCGGTAGGACATGTAGAGTTTCCTGGCGATGTAATTATCCATGGGGAAATCCGGGACGGGTTCAACATTTCCGCAACTGGAACCATAACCTGCATGAGTACCGTGGATGCTTCAGAAATTTTTACCAAGAAAGATTTTATTGCTAAACAAGGTATTATAGGACGGGGCAAGGGAATTATCCGGGCCGCCGGATCTATTACTGCAAAGTTTGCAGAAAATTGCATCCTGGAATCTCTTTCTACCATAACCTTGAGCGGAGGGCTTTTCCATTGCCAGGTAGCGGCCCTGGGTTCAATAGATTTAGGCGATAAAGGCCGGGTCGTAGGAGGAGAACTTCGCTCCTTTCAAAACATTCGATGCGGAAGTGCGGGTAACCAGGCCCAGACTACTACCACTATATACGCTGGCCTCCATTTTGTAGTAGAACGCCGGCTAAAGTATGTGCAAGAAAGGCAAACCGCAGCAACATTCTCTCTGCAAGAAGTAGAGAAAGATCTAAAGCATAAACCTACGGAAAAATTGCAGCAATTACGAAACCAATTAAAACAAACCCTAGAAAATTTGCAAAAAATTAGCTCTGATCTGCTAGCTACCCTATACAATCCCGAAGAGACTACCGTTACTATTACCGGCAAGGTATATCCCGGAGTGCGTATCTGCATGGGAGGGGCAACCTATGTGGTGGAACAGGAGACAAACCGAGTACAATTCCGCCTAGACCGAACGGCCAATAAAGTGTTGATGGAGCCGATTACAACTCCTTCATCACCTGGCGAAACACGGGATCGGCAATAGGGAAATCTACCTCCTGCAAAAGGATCTCCCCATCTGTGGGTACTTTCAAGGGTTTTACTATCCCCTCCTCGTCTCCAAACACAGCTTTTCCTATTCCCTCCCGGTTTACCTGGAACTTCAGGGTATGCGGAGTATCCCGGAAATGATACTCGGCTGCCAGCTCCTTTCCCAGGTTACGAACGATCTTCATTTGCCGGGCCCCTTCTCCTAGTACCGAGGCTACCCAGGAGGTATAGTACCAGGCAGATAGTTCACTCGGCGCCCGTACTTGCAACTCTGTTACATAAGGGAGAAGAGAATAGAGGGAAGGTTGATCAAACACCTGGGCAGTAAATACTCGTAGAAGCCGCAGTCGTTCCCAGGCAAAATCCGTTACCTGAGTGCCGGCCCCTACCAGGTAGGTTCTTACCCGTCGCAGATACTCGGAAAGGCCTAAAGAGGCGTAGAGCTCGCCGTCGAGCAGGAATTTGTCAGCCTGTTCACGGGCAAAAAATAGAGGACTCTCACCCCTATCCCCTTGCACCGCAGGTAGATCGGTACGCCAGAGAACATATACGGGCAAGTCCCGGATTAGAAAGGCAGTCCAGGACCCCGGGGCAATACCCGCATTGTCTTCCCCATTTTCGATAAGGATTTCCTGAAAACACACACCCTTGTCTTCCCGATCCGGAGCACAGCGGGCTGAAACCGATACAGAGGTTTCCCCTGTATGGCCTAAGGAAATGCGTAAAATGCGAGTAGCTCGTTTCCCTAGGAGAAAAGGCAGAAGACCATCTTCTATAAAAGAGTCATCTCCCTTTTGGGAAAAAATTACAAGATTAAACAGGATAGTGCGGGTTTCCCTTAAAGAAAGCTCCCGTTCCAGTAGATACAGTTCCCGTTCGACCTTTTCCGGATCGAATACTGCTTTCATAGCTTCCTCCACCGGGTATTGGGCTCTAACAAAGCTCTAGCTTCCTCTGGCCCTGAGCCTCCTGGAACATACTGGGGAATCGGAGAAGGATCCTCCTCCCATCCCTTAAGGATCCGGGTAATAAAGGTCCAAGAGGCTTCGATTTCGTCCCTTCTCGTATAGAGAGTAGAATCTCCTATTAGGGCATCTAGTAACAGCCTTTCGTACGCTTCGGGAGGACTTTCTCCAAAAGCCGAACCATACGAAAAGTTCATGTTTACCGGCCGCATATTAAGGGTGTAGCCAGGAATTTTTGCATTCATACGCAACGTAACCCCTTCGTCGGGCTGAATACGGATAATTAGAGCATTCCTTCCCCCAAAAGCCCAGGCGCGGGGAAATAACTCTAAGGGAGGAGCTTTGAAACGAACTGCTATTTCACTGAGCCTTCGAGCTAAGCGTTTACCGGTCCGCAGGTAAATAGGAACCCCGCTCCATCTCCAGGTGTCAAGGTACAGTTTTAAAGCCACAAAAGTTTCGGTCCGGGAATCCGCAGCTACCCCATTCTCTTCCCGATACGCTGGTGCGGGTTTTCCATCTACATAGCCGGCTGAATATTGGCCCCGCACGGTAAATCGGGGCGTATCTTTAAAGCTGATTGGCCGGAGGGATTTTAGGATTTTAACCTTTTCCGTACGTATGGTATCAGGGTGTAGGTCGTTGGGAGGTTCCATAGTTGTTAAGCAGAGAAGCTGAAACATATGATTCTGAACCATGTCCCGGAGAGCGCCGGCGGTTTCGTAGTAGTTGCCCCGGCCTTCGATGCCGATTTTTTCTGCCACCGTAATTTGTATGTGATGAATATATCGATGGTTCCAAACAGGTTCAAAAATTCCATTTCCAAAGCGTAACAAGATAAGATTTTGAACCGTCTCTTTCCCTAAATAATGGTCTATACGGTAAATTTGGTCTTCCCGAAAGTACTGAGCTAGTTGCTCGTTTAGTTTGCGGGCCGTAACCAAATCCCGGCCAAAGGGTTTTTCTACCACAATCCGAGTATGCCCACCGGGTGCTTCTTTTCCTAAATTCTGCTGGCCTAATTGATCAATAATGGTGCTGTAACTATCCGGAGGAGTGGAAAGATAAAAGATGCGGTTGGAAAAAGATGAGCAGATAGAAGCTAAGCTTTTATACCCTTCAGTTTGTTCAAAAGGAGACTGGAGGTATTCTAGGGTTCGTAGAAATGCTTCGATAGTTTCCGTACCGTACGCAAGAAGTTCGGGTTTCTGCAACATCTTTCGCGCTTCCTCCCGAAAAAACTCCTGAGTCCAGGGTCTTCTAGCAAATCCTACAATCTTAAACCGGTTTAGGTGCCCTTTGGCATAGAGAGAAAACAAGGCAGGCATTAGTTTTTTACGGGTTAAGTCTCCCGTAACCCCAAAAATAATCAGCACAAAAGATTGCGCCTCTCGGCTAGCCGCCAAACCTGAGCGAAATGGGTTGAAATCCATACCTACAATATGAGGCCATCTAGTTGAAAAATCAAGCTTTTGTGTCTACTATCCCTTCCATGCTGGAACTAAAAGTATCTACTCCTTTTGGGAATGCTCCTGTTTTTTACAAACCGGAAACCGAATCTACCATGATAGATGCCCGTAATCTAGCTTCCCAAGGGTTTCCCACAGGCACGTTAGTTGTGGCGGGGTATCAGATTGCTGGGCGGGGTCGTTTTGCCGATCGGAAATGGGAGTCGCCGCCCGGCGAAAGTCTCCTTTGCACCCTTATTCTTCGGGTAAACGATCTTCCAAACCCGCCGGGTCCCCTCTCCCTCAAAGCCGCCCTTGCTCTTGCCACGTTGTTGGAGGAAGAGCTGGAGCTATACCCTTCTATTAAATGGCCCAATGATATACTGTTGGAAGGTCGGAAAGTAGCGGGTATCCTTGTGGAATCAAGAGAGGCAGTTGCTTTAATAGGATTAGGAATTAACTGCCTTCAAAAAAGTTTCCCTAAAGAATTACGTAAAACTGCCATATCGCTGCGGAAAGTTACCGCTAAACGCTTCGAAGTTCAGGACCTAATCCCCCCCCTTCTTCAACACTTGAAACGCTGGATTCTCCCCGATGCTTCTGTTGCATCGATCTCCCCGCCAACCCACTGGAAAACCGAACTTGAAAACCGGCTGTACCAACGGAATCAATCTGTTTGGTTTCAACCCGGTCTTCCCGATCAGGAAGAACCTTTTGCCGGTATTTTAAAGGGGATTTCGGAAGAGGGGCTATTGCAGATTCAAAGAGAAGGATCTTCGGCGATTAGCGAATATGCGGCCGGGGAAATCTTATTTTCTGCAAAAAGATGAAAAATTCACTTGGCGATTTATAAAAACCTTTGTATCTTTTGTTACAGATCAAGAATTAACTCTAAATCACATCCTATTCTATCAAAGTGAGGGAGTAGTATATGGCTAAACAGCTGAAATTCGAAGAAGAAGCACGCCGCGCACTCCTGCGGGGAGTGGAAAAGATGTCCAACGCGGTAAAGGTAACCCTTGGACCCAAGGGTAGAAATGTCCTGCTGGATAAAAAGTTTGGGGCTCCTACGGTAACCAAAGACGGTGTTTCCGTTGCCAAAGAGATCGAATTAGAAGATCCGTACGAGAACATGGGGGCTCAGCTTCTGAAAGAAGTGGCCACCAAAACGAACGATGTAGCCGGAGACGGTACTACTACTGCAACGGTTCTTGCCTACAGCATTATTAAAGAAGGGCTCAAATCCGTAGCAGCCGGTATTAACCCCATGGGAATCAAACGGGGTATCGATAAGGCTGTAGAGGTTGCTGTAGAAGAAATTAAAAAGGCCTCAAAGGAAATTAAGGAAAAAGAAGAGATAGCCCAGGTAGCAGCCATTTCTGCCAACAACGACATGGAAATCGGAAAAGAAATTGCCGATGCTATGGAAAAGGTGGGGAAAGATGGAGTTATTACCGTAGAAGAATCCAAAACCATTGAAACCACCACCGAGTATGTAGAGGGTATGCAGTTTGACCGGGGGTACATTTCTCCTTACTTTGCCACTAACCGGGACACCATGACCACGGTTCTGGAGAACCCCTACATTCTTATCCACGACAAGAAAATTTCCAACATGAAGGAACTTCTTCCTGTTCTTGAAAAGGTTGCCCAGTCCGGTAAACCTCTTCTGATAATTGCAGAAGATGTAGAAGGCGAGGCTCTTGCTACCCTAGTTGTCAACAACCTTAGGGGAACCCTAAGCACCTGTGCGGTTAAGGCTCCGGGTTTTGGCGACCGCCGAAAGGCTATGTTGGAAGACATTGCTATTCTAACCGGTGGGCAGGTTATTTCTGAAGAATTAGGGCTAAAACTCGAGAATACCGAGCTTAGCCAGATGGGTCGCGCTAAAATGGTAAAGGTAGACAAAGAGAACACTACCATCGTTAGCGGCGAAGGCAAACCTCAGGACATTAAAGACCGGATCGCTCAGATTAAAGCCCAGATCGAGGAAACCACCTCAGATTATGACCGGGAAAAATTACAGGAACGGCTTGCAAAGCTAGCTGGAGGGGTCGCTGTTATCAATGTAGGGGCTGCTACCGAGACCGAGCTTAAAGAAAAGAAACACCGGGTAGAGGATGCTCTTTCTGCAACCCGTGCGGCTATCGAAGAAGGTATTATACCGGGCGGTGGGGTTACCTTAGCCCAGATTGTACCCGTGTTGGAAAAGCACGATCTCTCCTCCTTCGATGAAGAAGAAAAGGTAGGTTACCGCATTGTAATGCGAGCTCTTGAGGAACCCATTCGCCAGATTGCAGAAAATGCGGGAGTAGACGGTTCCATTATTGCGGAAAAAGCCAAGAACGAAAAGAAAGGTGTTGGGTTCGATGCCCAGAAGATGGAATGGACCAACATGGTAAAGGCAGGCATTATAGACCCTGCAAAAGTTACCCGCAGCGCCTTACAGAACGCAGCTTCTATAGCCGGACTTCTGCTCACCACCGAGTGCGCCATTACCGAAATACCTGAAGAAAAGAAAAATACACCCGCACCTCACACCCCGCCGATGGATTACTAAACCGGAGTTAGATTGGCGGGCCGATATCGGGTTTAACCCAAATGAGCGGTGAACCCAAAGAGTTCCTGCTTAGAGGTGAATATGAAAGAAGGGGCTATTTTGGAAGCTAATTCCAAGGTAGCCCTTTTTTTTCCCCTTGATCCTTCTCTCTCTACCTTCTAAAATACTTAGCAACAGGAGTACGGAATGAAGCGGGAAGATTTTATCTTTACTATAGGGTACCAGGGGAATGTGGCGATTATCGACGGTAAAGCACGCAAGCAGTATGCTACCCACACAACCCGACAGTTAGCGGAAGCAGGGCTGTTTAAACCTGCTTTTTGTTCCGCTTTGTATTCCGGAGACCCTAAAGAAATGGAAGAGTTTCTAACCCTATTTAATGCTTCTATTCAAGGCCCCCCCTATACCCAGGAACAACTATGCCGTCTTTTCGGAGTATACGAAGTTCCCAAAAGTTCCATTAAATCGAAGGTCCTTTAAAGCGGCTACCTGTTTCCGTATGCTTAGGCACCGTAGCCGATCCCGTTTAGCCGCCAGTCCCGCTCGGCCTGTCGGCCCAATACTGCGCTTTTACCTGCCAGGGAAGGGAGGAAAACCTGCGATTTTTTTCCTTACAATTCATTTTACATCCCCTCCTTTACCTTCACAGCTCCCTTGATCTTGCGTGGGTCAGCGAGATATGTATTCTTTTAACTCCTTTTCCCTCCATCCCTAGGAGGCAAACAGTACCCCCTAAGTTTTTAGAATCTATTTAATTTTTAGAATCATTAGAATTTTGTAAATTTCCATTTGACGACTCTAATATTCTCTGATAAAATAAATCTAGTATTGCATGTTTAGCAACATAGGTGTGCATAAATCACAATAAAAAACTAAGAGGTAGCGTATGGAGTTAGTTCACAGCGAAATACCCCTTGAGTTCCTTCACGCCCTACCCGAGGGCATGAAATATTTGGTACGCCACGCCAAGGATTTTCTAGTGGTAGAAGAGGTGCTTTGTCCCAATGGACATTCCTTAATGAGCGAGAACGTTAAAATCCATGGCGAACCCACCATTAAAATCGGAGTTGAAATCGGGAACGAAAAGGGTCACTTTTTTATCGATTCCTTTTGGGGAAGCCACAAAAAACTCTTTGATTTTATCCCTCCTTTGGGGAATGCTCCGGTAGTGGTTCGCTCTTTTTGCCCTACCTGTGGCACTAGCCTCATTGTAGAAGACCAGTGTACCATTCCGAGCTGCAACACCAAAGATCATATCCTTATGCTTCTACCGGGCAAAAAAAATAAGATTCTTGTTTGCGCCCGTCTGGGCTGTCCCGGTCACCGCTTAGATATACAAGAACTCCCCCATGAAATTACAGAAAAAGTAAGTGGAATTAATTTCTTCGGAACCGGAATAGACGATTATTTTGGAGGCATCTAATGCAAGAAAATTATATCGAAATTGAAATAGAACAATGCAAAGGGTGCAGGCTCTGTGTGGAGACCTGCCCGCATCAATGCATTGTGCAGGGTTCAGACATCAATAAAATGGGATACCAGTACATTCGCTTTGTACAGAACGGGTGTACGGCTTGCGGCTTTTGCTACTACATCTGCCCCGAGCCTGGAGCCATTACCGTAATAAAAGCAGATAAACGGGAGGCGGTTCATGGCTAAGCAGCTTATTAAAGGAAACGAAGCGGTGGTGTACGGTGCACTGCTGGGAGGTGCTACTCACTTTTTTGGATACCCCATTACCCCAGCTAGCGAAATTGCCCATGCTGCAGCCGAACACTTTGTGTCCACTGGAAGGTGCTTTTTACAGGCTGAAGACGAAGTAAATGCTATAAATATGCTGTATGGGGCTTCTGCAGCAGGAGGCCGGGTTATGACCGCCTCTTCTGGACCCGGAATCGCCCTTATGTCCGAGGGCCTTTCTTACCTTGCAGGAGCCGAGTTACCTGCTGTGGTGGTAGATGTGCAGCGCGCAGGCCCCGGCCTTGGAAATATTTGGCCGGAGCAATCCGACTACAATATGGTAGTGAAAGGTGGGGGACATGGGAACTATCGTAACATTGTGATTGCCCCTTATTCAGCTCAGGAAATGTGCGACTTTGCCTATAGAGCCTTTGAATTAGCCGACAAATACCGCATGACAGTGTTTATTCTTTCTGATGCCTATATTGGACAAATCATGGAAGCTGTGGAAATTCCTACCCAGGTACTCCACTCTCCCCGAAAAGAATGGGCATTGTATGCAGATGCAGAAAGCCGTAAAAACCTTATTACTTCTATATTAATGAACACCGAACTACTTTCCCAGCACAACCGGAAACTGCAGGAAAAATATGCTCGCTTAGAAAAAGAATTTGTGGAATGGGAAGAGTATGATACAGAGGATGCAGACTTTCTCTTTATAGCCTATGGAATTAGTGCCCGTATCAGTCTTTCAGTTGTCCGGGAACTACGCCGGCTCCGGTATAAAGCGGGGCTTCTTCGTCCGAAAACCCTGTATCCTTTTCCCCTGCAACGAATTGCCGAACTTGGCCGTCAAGTGGACCAAATTACCGTTGTGGAATTGAGCAACGGTCAGATGGCAGCTGATGTTGAGCTAGCTGCAAAGCGACCGGTACTAAAATACAATTGGATGGGGGGGCATGTTCCCTCAATTCAGGAAGTTTTAGACCTGGCTAAGCAGGATATTCAAAAAACTGTATTAGTACGAGGATAATCCCTATGGTAAAACATGCAAAACCAAAAACTTTTTACAATACTTTTGACCGCCGAGGGAAAGGAGAGAAAAATACAACCTATTGCCCCGGATGCGGTCATGGGAATGCGCATAAACTAATTGCCGAGGTTATTGCCGAATTAGGTATCCAGGATCGGGTCATTTTTTGCTCTCCCGTGGGGTGTAGTGTT